>PXAU01000391.1 GCA_003567075.1 Trueperaceae bacterium | reverse complement strand
CGCGCGGCCGAGGCGGCGCTCGAAGACCCGCTGCGGCTGAGCGAGCGAGCCCTCGAACGGTGGCGCGAGCGCCGCGCGAACGCCGAGGCGGCGCTCCTCGCGGGCTGGGACGCGTCGTTGCCCCCGCCCGAGCCGCGCTTCCGCACCCGCGAGGCAGGGCTGCCGGTGTTCGCCGACCGTGACGGCGAGGACCTGGTCGTGCAACTGGGGGATGGACCGGCACTGAAGGTACGGCGCATCGGCAGCATCGCGCACGCGTCGCCGCTGCCGCCGCCGGACGGGGCCGCCGAGCGCTCCGTGCTGCCCTGGGCGTGGCGCGCGCTGTGCCATGGCGCGGCCCGCCTGGCGCTGTACCTGCTGCCGGTGGAGGTGGTGCAAGTGGCGAGCCGGGAAGCGCTCGACGGCGGCCCCTTCGCGCCCTTGGACGACACCTGGTGGGTGGCCCGGCGTGCGGACCTCGAGCGCAGCGAGGGGTGGCTGCGCGCGCCCACCGCGGCTGCGGCACGAGGCGACGTGCGCTCCTCCGAGCGCCACGGCCGGCAGCAGCGTGGTAAGCGCCGGCGAAGGAGCCGCCGTGGTCGCTAAGCTGGGGGCATGGCCCGGCAGATGACACGCGTCGCGCTGTGGTCGAGCGGCCTGCTGCTGGTCCTGAGCGGGGTGTTGCTGCTGGCGCCTGCGAGCTGGGTCGAGTCGGCCTGGATGACGCGAGCGTGGGTGGTCTGGCCCGCCCTCACCGCGCGCCTCCACGCCCTGGTGCCCTTCGCGCTGACGCTGCCGCTGCTGGCGCTCGTGACCCTCGCCGTGCTCGGCTGGGCGCTACGGCGGCGGCCCCGTTGGCGCCGCTCGTTGCTCGCGCTGCTCGGGTGGGCCGCGCTGCTGGCGCTCACGTTCGTGCCCGCCTGGGGCGCGGCGTACCGACGAGCGCCGCTGGCCGAGACGCTGGGACTACCTGCGGCAGGGGCGGACGCGGCTGCGCTGCTCGACGCGCTCGAGCGGCTGGTGGCACGGCTGCAGGTCGAGGCGCCGACCCACGCCCTGGCCGCGCGAGCCGATGCGCCAACGCTCCAAGCGGCCGTCGCGGCAGCCGCGCGCTGCGTCCAGGCGACCGACGCCGCCGTGTCGGGACGTCGCGTGGCGGTGCCACCACGGGTCCGACCACTGCCGGCTGGCGCGCTGCTGCGCGGCGGCTACGCCGGCATCTCCCTGCCCTGGCTGCTGGAGCCGCACGTCGACGCGGGGCTGCCGCCGGCGGCTTACCTGGCGGTGGCGGCCCATGAGCTCACGCACGCTGCGGGATGGGCGCGCGAGGCCGACACGGACGCGCTCTCGGTGCTGGCCGGGTTGGGCTGCGACCACGCCTGGGTCCGCTACGCCAGCGTGCTGCACGGCCTCCAGGTGGTCGTCGTCTCGCTGCGGCCGTTGCTCGACGAGCAGGGTCCGGGGCGCGCGCGCCTCGAGGCGGCGCTGGCGGCGCTCCCGAGCGCTGCCCAGGCCGACCGCGCGGCGCTGGCGGACGCCGTTCGGCAGTGGCACGATCCGACCCTGGCGCGTGTGGTCACGACCGTCTACGACGGGTACCTCCGCAGTCAGGGCGTGGACGCGGGCGTGGCCGACTACCACGCCGCCGGGGCACTGCTGGGCGCTGCCTTGAACGTGTGCGACCAGGACCCTGCTGCGGCACCCCATTGGTGCCCCTGAGACCGCTTGCGCCACCGGCTTGGCCCGTTCGTGTATAGTGCGCAGCAGTTGCGTTCATACGTCAAGCGAGCGCGGTCATCGCACCACACCCGGAAGGGCGCCGAAACGGTGACGACGAGAACCCATTGCCAGGCCGTCGGGCGCGAGCCGCCACCACCTTCATCGGCGCCGTGGGCATGCACCTGCGACCGCCCGGGACGCCGGCGGTAGCGCGTGCCCCGTCGTACCGGGCTGTTGTCGCTCGAGAGCGAGCACGGCGTCACCCGCCGCTACGCGCTGTTGGCAGGGCTGCAAGAGTTCGCCATCTGGTTACCGCTGCCCGTGCTGGTCCTGCACATGACCGACCGCGGTCTCGACCTGGCGCTCATCGGCGTCGCGTTCGCCCTCCGCGCCATCTGCGTCGTGGTGCTGGAGGTGCCCACGGGCGGCCTCGCCGACGCCATCGGGCGCAAACCGGTGGCGCTCACCTCGCAAACCTTCACCTTGGTGTCGCTCGTGTTCCTGCTGGTGGTGACCGGACCGTTCACCCTGGTGCTGTACGCCCTCTTCCAGGGCATCGGCGCGGCGCTGCACAGCGGGGCGCTGGAGGCCTGGTACGTCGACGCGCTGCAGCGCACGGGGCATGGCGAGAGCCTGCAGAAGCACCTGGCCACCGTCAGCGTGGCGCAGACCGCGGCCATGCTCGTCGGCGCGGCGCTCGGAGGGGTGCTGCCGGCGCTGGTGAGCGGGTGGGCGCTGCCCTGGCCGCTGGCAGGCTTCGGCATCGCGCTGCTGGCCGGCCTCGTGCTGCGGATCGTGGTCATGTGGCTCACCGCCGCGCTCGTGCACGAGCCCGAGTACACCGGCAAGCTACGCCCGGGTGGGGCCTCCGCGCTGCCCGTGATCGTGCGCGACGGCCTGCGCCTGGCGCGCCGCATCCCGGTCATGCCGTACCTGCTGGTCGCGGGCGCGTCGATGGGCGTCGCGGTCGTGAGCCTCGAGACCTTCTGGCAGCCGATCGCCAGCCTCACTTTCGGCGCCGATCCCGAGAGCAGCGCGATCTACGGCTTCCTGGGCTTCGTGCTCGGCGCCGCCGGGCTGCTCGGCAGCCTGGCCGTGATGCGCTTCGGCGACCTCTTCCCGGGTGGCCCGGCCGCGCTGGCCGCGGTCAGCCAGCTGGTCAAGGGCGCCGCCATGCTCATCTTGGCGTTCCACGCCGGCGCGCTCGGGGTGGGCGTGGGTCTGGGCCTGGCGTTCTTCGCCATCGCCACCCAGAACGTGCCGCACGACGCGCTCCTCAACAAGGCCGTGCCGGGCGAGCGGCGCTCGATCATGCTGAGCATCAACTCGCTGGTGCTGTTCCTGGGCGTCGCCGTCGGCGCCGGAAGTCTCGGCTACGTCGCCAGCCGCTTCGACCCGCGCGTCGCCTTGGGCATCGCCGCCGCGTTCACGCTCGTCACGGCCATCGCCTACGTGGGCGTGGCCATCGTGGCGCGGCGCGAGGCGGCACGAACGGCACCCGACGAGGGCGAGGAGGAAGCCGGCGTCGTGCGGGCGTAGGCGCGCTTCCCGACCGACGCAGGGCGCAATGGGTGCCTCGCCAATCCCTGCGGGCGACGCACCACTCCCGGCCGGGGACGAACCATTCGCGGCGGGCACCTCGTCAATCGCAGTGGACCGCCTCGCCGGCCGCGCGGTCAGTCGGCGGCCACCGGGGCAGGGCCCAGGTTGCGCTCGATGAGCGCGTCCACGCGTGGCTCTCGACCCATGAAGGCCAGGTACAGCTCGCTGGCGTCGGCCGCGTCGCCGCGGGCCAGGACCGTCTCGACGAAGGCCCGCCCGGTCTCGCGATCGAACAGGCCGGCCTCGCGGAAGCGGGTGAAGGCGTCGGCGTCGAGCACCTCGCTCCACTTGTAGGCGTAGTAACCGGCCGCGTAGGCGCCCGCCATGACGTGGGCGAAGCCGCACAGGAAGCCGCGCGGCACGAAGTGCGGGGCGATCTCGAAAGGTGCCATCAAGGTCTGTGCCAGGTCGAACGGGTCCTCAACCGAGGCGCGATCGTCGTCGACGTGAAGGCCCAGGTCGAGCGCGGCGAAGGCGAGTTGCCGCATCTGCGCCCACGGCTCCATGAAGTGCCTGGCGCGTACCAGCCTCGCTACCAACGCGTCGGGAATCGGCTCGCCGCTATCGACGTGGCGGGCGAAGCGCGCCAAGACCGCGGGCTCGTAGGTCCAGTTCTCGAGCAGCTGCGACGGCAACTCGATGAAGTCCCATGCCACCGCCCCTTGCCCACGCGCGCGAACCTCGACGCGCGTCAGCAACTGGTGCAGCAAGTGACCGAACTCGTGGAAGAGCGTCTGCACCTCGGCGAAGTCGAGCAGCGCCGGCCGACCGTCGCTGCCCGGCGTGACGTTCCCGCACATCACACCCACGTGTGGGTCGAACCCGCCGTCGGGGCGTGGGCCGCCGTCGACGAGCCCGTTCATCCAGGCGCCGTCGCGCTTGTCGTTGCGTGGGTACCAGTCGGTGTAGAAGGTGCCCAGCTGGACACCCTCCTCGTCGACGACCTGGTAGCAGCGCACGTCGGGATGCCACCGCTCGGGCGCCTCGACCTCATGGAAGCGCACGCCGAAGAGATCGCCGGCCAGCTGGAACATGCCGGCCTGCACCCGCGGCAGTGGGAAGTACGCGCGCAAGGCGTCCTCGTCGAGCTCGAAGCGGCGCTCCCGCATGCGCTCGAACACGAAGCGTACGTCCCAGGGCTCGAGGGTCGCCAGGCCCAGCTGGTCGCGCGCGAAGGCGCGCAGCTCGGTCACCTCGCGCTCGAAGTAGGGTCGGGTGCGCTCCTCCAGCGTCTCGAGGAAGCCCCGGGCGCGCTCCACGCTGCCGACCATGCGCTCCTCGAGCGCGTAGGCAGCGAAGTCGGGGTACCCGAGCAGGTGGGCCAGCTCGCGCCGCAAGGCCAGGATGCGCCGCACGAGCGGCCGGTTGTCGAAGGGGCCGCCGTCGGCTCGGGCGTTGAAGGCGCGCCACAGGCGCTCGCGCAGGTCGCGCCGGCGGCTGTGGCGCAGGAACGGCAGGTAGGACGGCGCCTGCAGGGTGAAGCGCCAACCGCCAACGCCAGCGGCCCGGGCCTGGCTGCGGGCACGCTCCCTGACCGCCGCCGGCAGGCCCTCGAGATCGCCCTCGTGATCGAGATCGAGCTGATAGGCCTGGGTGGCGTCGAGCAGGTGCTCGCTGAACCGCGTCCCGAGCTGGGCCAACTCGACCTGCAGTTCGG
>PXAU01000344.1 GCA_003567075.1 Trueperaceae bacterium | reverse complement strand
GCGGCATGCGGACGCGGCGGGCGGCCGCGCAGGAGGAACCCCAGCTATGGACTACGGTCTCGTCGTCATCGGTTCCGGACCCGGCGGGTACCACGCCGCGATCCGCGCCGCCCAGCTCGGCTTGAAGGTGGCCTGCGTCGAACAGGACGCCCTCGGCGGGGTGTGCCTCAACGTCGGTTGCATCCCCACAAAGGCGCTGTTGCACGTCGCCGCAGCCCTGCGCGAGGGCCGTCACGCCAACGACTTCGGCGTGGCGTTCGGCGAGCCGAGCGTCGACCTGAAGCAGGTCGAGAAGTGGAAGTCGGGCGTCGTCAAGAAGCTGACCGGCGGCGTCAAGCAGCTGCTCAAGGGCAACGGCGTGACGGTGCTCGAGGGGCGCGCGCGCGTCGTCGACGCCAACGCCATCGAGGTGGACGGCGAGCGCGTCAGCTTCGAGAAGCTGATCGTCGCCACCGGTTCGCGCCCGATCGAGATCCCCGGTTTCGAGCCCGACGGCGAGCGCATCGTCGACTCCACCGGCGCGCTGCTCGTGGCCGAGGTCCCGAAGCGCTTCATGACCCTTGGCGGCAGCGCCATCGGCCTCGAGTTCGCCGACGTCTACGACGCGCTCGGCAGCGAGGTGACGGTGGTGGAGATGATGGACCAGATCGTCCCGAACGCCGAGCCCGACGTGGTCAAGGAGTTGCGGCGCTCCTTCGAGAAGCGCGGCGTGACCATCCGGACCGGGACCAAGGCCGTGGGCGCGCGCGTGGGCGACGACGGCGTCGAGGTGACGCTCGAGACCCAGGACGGCGGCAGCGAGACGCTCACCGTCGACAAGGTGCTCGTGGCCGTGGGCCGGCGACCGAACGGTGCCGACCTGGGCTTGGAGGCGATCGGCGTGCAGGTCGACGAGCGCGGCTTCGTACCGGTGAACGACCACCTGCAGACCAACGTGCCGCACGTGTACGCCATCGGCGACGTGGCGCGCGCGCCGCTGTTGGCGCACAAGGCGATGAAGGAGGGCCTGGTGGCGGCTGAGCACGCCGCCGGCAAGCCCGCCGCCTACGACACCCTCGTGCCGTCGGTGATCTACACCAGCCCCGAGATGGCCAGCGTCGGCATGACCGAGGCCGAGGCGAAGGAGGCCGGCTTCGAGGTGCGCGTCGGGACCTTCAAGCTCCCCGCGCTGGGACGGGCGATGACGCTGGGCGTGAACGAGGGTCTGGTCAAGCTCGTCGGCGACGCCGACAGCGACCTGCTGCTCGGCTTCCACATGGTCGGCCCCAACGCCGGCGACCTGGTGTCGGAGGCGGCCTTGGCGCTGGAGATGGGTGCGACCATCGAGGATGTGGCGCTCACCCAGCACGCCCACCCCACCATCGCCGAGGGCATCATGGAGGCGGCCGAGGTGGCACACGGGAAGGCCATCCACGTGCTGCAGCGCAAGCGCTGAGCTCCCAGGCGCCGCCGGCATGCCATGCATGCCGCATGGAGCCATCGGATGCGGCCGGCCGCGTGCGGGCTGCCCCTGCAAGCGGCGAGGCCGCTCTCTGGGCCGCGGCTGGTTAGGTGCGGTACTCGGCGTTGATCAGCACGTAATCCGCGCTCAGGTCGCAGCCCCAGGCGCTCGCCTCGACGTCGCCGGCGGCCAGGTCGACCTCGATCCGTACCTCAGGTGCGTGCATCGCGGCGGAGACCGCCGCTTCGTCGAAGGGGCGCGACGTGCCTCGGAAGACCTCCACCCCCTGCAGGTGCACCACGACGTTGTCGACGTCGGCTACCACGCCGCTCTGCCCGATCGCCGAGAGCACCCGCCCCCAGTTCGGGTCGCGCCCGTGGATGGCGGCCTTCACCAGGTTGCTGGCCACCACAGCCTTCGCCGCCCGGCGCGCCTCGTCGAGCGAACGCGCACTGCGCATCGTCACCGTGAGCAGGGTGGTGGCCCCCTCACCGTCGGCCGCCACCGCGCGCGCGAGACCCTCGCAGACCTCCGACAGCGCCGCGGTCAGGTCGCGGACGCTGGCGTCCACGAGGTTGCTGGCGAGCACGATGGCCATGTCGTTGGTCGAGGTGTCGCCGTCGACGCTGACCTGGTTGAAGGAGCCCGCGACCACCTCGCGCCACAGGCGCCGGAGCGGTCGCTGATCGACGATGGCGTCGGTCAGGACGAACGCCAGCAGGGTCGCCATGTTCGGGTGGATCATGCCGGAGCCCTTGGCGATGCCCAGGACCCGCGCCCCGCCCGGCAGTGTGGCGGACACCTGCTTCGTCACCAGGTCGGTGGTGAGGATGGCGCCCGCGAACTCGTCGGCGTGCTCGTCCTTCAGCGCCGCCACGGCCTTCGGCACGCCTGCCCGGACGGCCTCCATCGGCAGCGGTACACCGATCACCCCCGTGGAGGCGGTGAGCACGTCCTGCACGCGCTCCAACCCCAAGGCACCGGCCGTGATGGCGGCGAAGTCCTCGTTGTCCCACACGCCGGTCTCGCCGTTGGCGCAGTTGGCGTTGCCGGCGTTGACGATCAGCGCCCGCACGGGGTGATCGCCCGCGTGCCTGGCGCGGTTGCGGGTGACGCAGGGCGCCTTCACGAGGTTCTCCGTGGCGGTCATGGCCCATGTGAGCGGCTCGCTGCTGAACACGAGACCCAGGTCGGGCTTCCCCGACGCCTTGATACCGGCGCACGTGCCGGCCGTTCGGAAACCTCGCGGCAGCGTCATGGCCACACCCCTTCGAAGCGCAACCCGGCCGTCTCCGGGAAGCCGAACGCGACGTTCATGCCCTGCACCGCCTGGCCGGCGGCGCCCTTGCCGAGGTTGTCGATCGCGCACAGCGCCACCGCGCTGCCCGTGCGCTCGTCCCAGCGAACGCTGAGCACGGCGCGGTCGGAGCCGGCCACGGCCTTCGTCTGCGGCAGCGCCTCCTGCACGTGCACGAGCGCGTCGCCGGCGTAGAAGTCGCGGTACCGCGCCAGCAACCCAGCGGTGTCGACGGTGCCGGATGGGCGCACGACGGCCACGGCCAGGATGCCCCGGTTCATGGGTACCAGCACTGGGTTGAAGGCGATCCGCACAGGCGTCCGTGGCCCACTGCCGCGCGCGTCCTTCCCCTGCGCGGCCACCCGACCCAGGATCAGCTCGATCTCGCCGGTGTGGCGGTGCGTGCCGGCGACCTTGTACGCTCTCGCGTTCTCGTTCAGCTCCGGGTGGTGCAACCCGAGGTCGAGACCACGGCCCGCGCCCGACGCGCCGGTCACGATGGTGACGTTCGCGACGCCACCCAAGAGGCCGTCGGCGGCGAGCGGCGCGAGCGCCAGGATGGCGGCGGTGGCGTTGCAGCCGGGGCTCGCCACGATGGTGGCGCCGGGCAACTCGCTCCGGTGCAGCTCGGGCAGCCCGTACACGGCGTCGGGCAGCAGCTCCGGATGCGGGTGCGGCCCGTACCAGGCGGCGTAGGTGTCGGCGTCCAAGCGGAAGTCGGCGGAGAGGTCGACGACCCGCGCGCCGGCGTCGCGCGCAGCCCGCACCAACGGCGCGGTGGCGCCGTGCGGGGTGGCGCACATGACGACGTCGGCGCCAGCGATGGCGTCATCGGTATCGACGAAGCGCAGCGGGACCAGGCCGGCGAGGTGCGGCCAGGCGTCGTCGACCGGTCGTCCCAGGAACTGGCGTGACGCGACCGCGCGCACGCGCGTGTGCGGATGTGCGCGCAGGCGCTCGATCAGGCCCGCCCCGCCGTAGCCACTGGCGCCGAGCACCGCCACCGCGATGGTCATCTCAGGTGGTACCGCGCGATGCGAGCAACTGCGGTGCAAGCAATTGCGGTGCAAGCAATTGCACGAGCACGCCCTTCTGGGCGTGGAGCCGGTTCTCGGCCTGGTCGAACACGACCGAGCGCTCGTGGTAGACGGCGTCCTCGCTGCACTCCTCGCCGTAATGCGCGGGCAGGTCGTGCATGAAGATGCCCTGCGGCGAGAGGTCGGCGAACCACTCGGGCGTCACCGTGTAACCGGCGAAGGTGCGGCGGCGGCGCTCGGCCTCCTCCTCGTGCCCCATGCTGATCCACACGTCGGTGTAGAGCACGTCGGCGCCCTGCGCCGCCTCGCGCGGGTCGCGCAGCACCTCCACCTCGGCGCCGCGGGCGCGGGCGGCCGCGAGCACCTCGGCATCGGGATCGAAACCCTCCGGGCAGGCGATGCGCAGGCGCGCGCCGGCGTGCATGGCCGCGTTCACGTGCGAGTTGCAGACGTTGTTGCCGTCCCCGACGAAGGCGACGGTGAGGCCATCGAGCCGGCCGAAGGTCTCCTTCAGCGTGAGGTAGTCCGCCAGCAGCTGGCACGGGTGGAGCAGGTCGGACAACCCGTTGATGACCGGCACGTCGGCGTGCTCGGCCAGCTCGGTCAAGGTGGCGTGACCGTAGGTGCGCGCCATGATGCCGTCCACCCAGCGCTCGAGGTTGTGGGCCACGTCACGGATGGTCTCGCGCACGCCCCACCCGATGTAGTTCTGCGACAACAGGACGGAATGCCCGCCCAGCTGGTACATGGCGATGTCGAAGGTCGAGCGGGTGCGCAGCGACTGCTTCTCGAAGATCATGGCGATGGTCGTGTGCTCGAGCAGCCGTGGCCGCACGCCCTCGCGCCAGCCCTGCTTGAGCGTCAACGAGGTGTCGAGCAGGGCGTGGAACTCGTCGGTGGTGAGATCGGCGAGCGACAGGAGGTCGCGGCCGCGCAGGCTGTCAGCGAGGGGAACGTCCATGAGGCTCGAATCGTATCAGACGCCGAGCAACCCCAGGTACCAGGCCAGCAGCGGCTCGGCGACCAGCAACGCCGCCAACGCGCCGACGACCATGAACGGCCCGAACGGTACGAAGCGCGAGCCGCCCGCCAGCCGCTGCGCGACGCCGACGACGGCGCCGAGCACCACGGCGAAGAGCAGACCCACCAGGAACCCGTCCCAGCCGAGCATCGCGCCGAGCGGCGCGGCCAGCTTGACGTCGCCGAAGCCCATCGCCACGGGCTCACCGTCATCGTCGTGCGGTGGCCCGCTCTCTTCCACCGGCGAGCGCCGGTCGCTGCGGCGCCAATCCGCCAGCCACCACCAGAGCGCGCCCAGGAAGGCGAAGGCGCCCGCGCCCACGACGCTCCCGGCCACGCCGTCCACCAGGCTGACGCCCCAGGCCTCGCCCACGCCGCTGCCGACCAGCACCAGCGCGATCAGCCACAGCGCGTACAGCAGCGGCTCGGGCAGCCGGAGCGGGCGCCGTGCGGCGCCGGAAGCGAGCGCTTGGGCGCCGCCGGCGACCAGCGCGGCCCACCAGCCGCCCAGGACGCCAACGAACGCGGCGGCGTTGACGGTGTCGAGCGAGATGGGCCAGAGCCGCTCCTTCGTGTCCTTTAAGCGTCGCAGCACGAGTCCGCCGAGACGGTTCACCAGCACCAGCACGCCGGCTCCGACGGCCGCGCCGAGCAGCGCCTCGGCGGGGCTCGGCAGGCTCGTCCGCGGGTCGTACAGGAAGGCGCCCGCGACGCCCACGAAGGCCGCCGGAATCGTCAATCCGTCGGGCAGCAGGTAGGTGTCGAGATCGATCAGCGCCGCCATGAGCAGCATGGCGTACAGCGTCAGCAGCGGCAGCGCCGAAGCGCCCGTCTCGGTGACCGGCAAGGACCAGGCGATGACGGCGAAACCGAGCGCCATCGCCGCCTCGACCAGCGGGTAGCGGGCCGAGATGGCACCGCCGCAGGCGCTGCAGCGTCCGCGCAACACCAACCACGACACGATCGGCACCAGTTCCAGTGGGCCCAGCACGTGCTGGCAGCGCGGGCAGCGCGAGCGCGGCCACACGACCGATTCGCCCCGCGGCCAGCGGTGCACCACGACGTTGGCGAAGGACCCGATCAGGGCACCGAGGACGCCCCACAGCACGACCCAGGAGGTGTGGACGGCAGCGTCACTCATCGGCGGGAGAGGCCCGTCGGCGCGAGGCCGTCAGCCGTCGGCGCGAGGCCCTCAGGTGACGGCGCCGTGGCCGGGGCGTCGACGCGAGAAGGTGGGAGGTGTGCAGGTTTCACGTGGGGGAGGGCTTCCTTCGTTCTCATGATGGCGGTGCTAGACTGCCGACGCTATGAAGAGACTCACCCTCGCCCTGCTCGCCGCCGCCGCGCTCACGCTGGTGGCCACGACCACCATCGGCGCCCAGGACCAGGCCACCCGTCTGGTCTTCGTCGACGCGCAGGCGCTGATCGCCGCCCATCCGGGCGGCCAGGCCGCCAACGCGTTGCGGGCGCAGGCCACCGACGAGATCGGTGATCTTCGCGACCAGCTCGATGCGCTCCAGGCGCGCGCCCGCGCGGGTGAGCAGCTCTCGCCCGACGAGCAAGAACGCTTCAACGTGCTGCTCACCACCCTCGAAGCGGTGCAGAGCCGCTACCAGGCCGACATCGCTGCTGCCGCCGAGCCCGCCATCGAGGCCGTGAACGAGGCCATCCGCGAGGTGGCGATCGAGCGCGAGTACAGCGTGGTGATGGACATCGCCGCAGCCGCCGAGGGCGGCCTGGTGGTCTACGCCGCGGACGGGCTCGACATCACCGATCTGGTGCTGGCGCGGCTGCGCTAATCCTGATCGTCGTCCTGCGCCTCCTGATCGTCGTCCTGCGCCTCCGATGCGCCGACCGGCGGCGCGAAGCGGCGCCGGTCGGCCTCGCTCAGCGGTGCGCGCGGCAGCAGATCGGGTCGACGCCGCTGGGTGCGTAGCAGCGCGTGCTCGCGGCGCCAGGCGTCCACGCGACCGTGGTCGCCCGAACGCAGCACCGCCGGCACGCGCAAGCCTCGGTAGAGCGGCGGACGAGTGTACTCGGGGTAGTCGAGCAGGCCGCTGCTGAACGAGTCGCAGCGGTGGCTGTCAGCGTCGCCGAGCACGCCGGGCACGAGCCGCAGCGTGGCCTCCGCCAGGCACAGCGCCGCCAACTCGCCGCCCATGAGGACGACGTCCCCGACCGATACCTCGCGGTCGACCAACTGTTCCACCCGAGCGTCGAAGCCCTCGTAGCGACCGCACAGCAGTGCCAGGTGGCGGTAGCCGGCGAAGCGCTCCACCAGGTCCTGGGTGAGCGGCTCGCCGGCCGGCGACAGCAGCACCACCTCGTCGGCCGGCGGCTGCGCGAGGCGGGCAGCGTCGATGGCCTGCGCCGCCACGTCGACCCGGATCACCATGCCGGGACCGCCGCCGTAGGGCGCGTCGTCGACCCGACGGCTACGGTTGCCGGCGAAGCGCCGCAGGTCGTTCACCCGCAGCTCGACCAGGTTCGCCGCCACCGCTCGGCCGACCAACGCCTCCTGCGTCCAGGGTTCGATCAGGCCAGGGAACAGCGTCTCGAAGGTGATTCGCACGCCCATGTCGACTCAACCCGGCTCTGGATCGTCAAGCAGTCCCGGCGGCGGGTCGATCAGCTCCAAACGGTCGGCATGCACCACCACGTAGGGCGCCTGGCTGGGCAGCAGGTAGCTGCCGGCCGCGGTGCGCACCCGCAGCAGCGGTTGCGGACCCGGCACGATGGCCTCGACCACGCCGAACGGCGCCGCGTCGAGCAGCACCGGCAGCCCGGCGCGCAGCGGCTCAGCGGCGTGGCGACACGCGAGGGCAGCAGCGTCGTCCTGGTCGGCGTAGACCAGCGCGTTCACCAAAGCCTGCGCCCGCTCCGGCGTGCGGATGCCTTGGAAGGCGACCACGAAGGCGGCCCCGTGCGAGCGCACGAAACGCAGCCGAAGCAGGCCGTGCCCCTCGACGACGAGGGCTTCGGCCTGACGCACGATCTCGGCCTCGGGCTCGCCGTCGGGGTAACAACGCAGGGCACCGTCGAGTTGGTAGGTGCGACCGAGGCGACCCAGGCGCGGCGCTGCCGGCGCGGGATCGGTCACTCGATCAGATTGACCTCGACCCGCTGGCGGCCGTCGGCCGCGGCACGGGCCAGGGTCCGGAGGCTGTTGATGACGCGGCCACCGCGACCGATGACGCGGCCGGCGTCGTCCGGCGCGCAGCGGATCTCGATGCGCACGCCGCGATCGTCCTGCTCAGCCGTCACCTCGAGCGCGCCGGGCTCGGCGACCAGGTTCTGCACCACGTAGGTGACGAGCTCGACAGGCATGCTGAGCCTCGTTGGTGGTCGACCGAGCTCAGGCGCTCGGCGCTGGACGGTGGGTGAAGGCCGCGCGGCGCTTGGCCTGGACCTCGGGGACGTCGGCGCCGACCTTCTGCAGCAGACGCAGGGCGGTGTCGGTGGGCTGCGCGCCCTTACCGAGCCAGTAGTTCGCGCGTTCCACGTCGATCTTGAGCGGTTCGGGCGTGGTGTCGCGCGGATCGTACGCACCCAGCGACTCGATGTAGTCGCCGGCTCGTTTCGTGCGGGCGTCCACCACCACGACGCGGTAGTGGGGGTTCTTCTTGGCGCCCAGGCGCATGAGACGGATCTTCACCATAAGGTCTTCGTTCCTCCGAAGGGCGCTGGTGACGCGGGCGCGTTGGGACGAGCCCGTCCGGCGCAGTCGACTGACCATCGTACACGCAAGGCGGCGTCAATGTCCAACCACCGCGCATCCGGCGCCGGAGGTCGTGCCGCGCGACCGGAGCCGAGCGGCGGACGGCGGCCGTCAGCAGCGGCCGTCAGCGCCGGCCGACCAAAGGCGCCCAGGCCGTCAGCGACGGCCAAAGGCGCCCAAGCCGCCACCGCGGCCGGGCTGGCGTTTGCCCATGCGCTTCATCATCTGCTTCATGTCCTCGTAGGTGCGCATGAGCCGGTTGACGTCTTGCACGGTGGTGCCGCTGCCGCGCGCGATGCGCTTGCGGCGGCTGGCGTTGAGCAGGCGCGGCTCGCGGCGCTCGCGTTCGGTCATGCTGGAGATGATCGCCTCGACGCGAGCCAGCTCGCGTTCGTCGATGTCGGCGCCTGCCGGCAGCATCTTGCTCGCGCCCGGGATCATCTTGAGGACGTCGGTCACGCTGCCCATCTGCTTGATGCGTTGCATCTGCGTCAGCATGTCCTGGAGCGAGAAGTCGGTCAGCTTGCGGGGACCCTTGGCGGTCTCGACGTCATCGCCCTCGAGCGCCTTGGCCTTCTCGATCAGGGTGAGCACGTCGCCCATGCCGAGGATCCGGCCGGCGAGCCGGTCCGGGTGGAAAGCCTCGAGGCCGTCGATCTTCTCGCTCATGCCGGCGAAGTAGATCGGCTTGCCGGTCACGTGCTTGGCCGACAAGGCCGCGCCGCCGCGCGCGTCCCCGTCGAGCTTCGCCATGATGAGGCCGGTCACGCCCACGCGCTCGTCGAAGGTGCGCGCCACCGGCAGCGACTGCTGGCCGGTCATGGCGTCCACCACCAGCATGCGCTCGGTCGGTCGCACGGCGCTCGCCAGCGCCGCCAGCTGGTCCATGAGCGCTTCGTCCACCTGCAAGCGACCGGCGGTGTCGACGATCACGAGGTCGCGGAAATCCTCCTTCAAGGCGCCGTCGAGGCGCTGCTTGGTGACCTCGACCGGCTCCCCGTCAGCCACTTCCAGTACCGGTACGCCGATCTGCCGGCCCAGCACCTTGAGCTGCTCGCGGGCGGCGGGGCGCTGGGTATCGGCCGCAACCAGCAGCGGGCGGCGGCCCTGCGCCTTGTACTTGTAGGCGAGCTTGCCGGCCGTGGTCGTCTTGCCGGCGCCCTGGAGTCCCATCAGCAGCCAGACGTTGCCGTCGTTGCGCAGCGTCGGTTGCACGGCGTTGCCGCCGAGCGTGTGCCGGAGCTCCTCGTGCACGATGGCGATGACGCGCTGGTCGGGGTTGAGCGAGAGCAGCGTGTCGGAGCCGACGGCCCGCTCCTGGACGCGGGCCGTGAAGGCTTTGGCGACCTGGAGGTTGACGTCGGCCTCGAGCAGCGCCACGCGCACCTCGCGCAACGCCGCCTTGACGTCGGCTTCGGAGAGCCGCCCGCGGCCCCGCAGGCCGTCGAACACGGATTGGAGTCGATCACCGAGACCCTGGAACATGGATGCACCGCCGAGCCCGCGCGAACGATCGAGACCGCGCCGGGCTCGAGCGCTCAGGCTACCGCTGGTGCGCGCTGCATCGCAACCGCGGGGCGACGATGCGCGCCTCGAGGCGGTGCTCGAGCGAGCGTGTCGCGGCCGGCGCCACCACATGACGGGCCCTGGTAGCGTGCAGGCATGATGGGACCGCCCGTGAGGGCCAGCGGGGTGCGCGCCGTGAGGTCGTCGCTCCTCGTGGTGGTCGTGGGCCTCCTGCTGATGGTCTCCTTCGGGCTGGCCCAGCCGCTGCCCGACGAGGCGCCGCTGCCGGCCGAGGTCGAGGCCGTGCTCGCGCGGGGCGTCGAGGCGGCCGAACGGGGCATGGCCTCGCCGGCCGCGCCGCACCCCGACCACGCCGACTGGCGGCTGGTGCTCGAGGCCGGTCGCGAGGCCGTGGAGCTGCTCGATCACGCCGTCACCCGGCGGTTCATGGCGCGTGCGTACGCGCTCTCCGGCTGGTCGTCGCGGGCGCTCGCGGCTTTCGACGAGTTGCTCCGCTTCGGTCATCCGCTCGGCGCGGAGGACGAGCGCCTGGTGCCCGAGATCACGTCGCTCGAGCTGTACCGGCAGGCGGCGGCCGACATGGCCTTCGCGCGGTACCAGGCCGGTGACGCGGCGGGCGCAGAGCGCGTGTACGCACGTTGGTTGGAGTTGGAACCCGACGCGCCCGAACCGGTGCGCTGGCTCGGGCGGCTGACGCTCGAGCAGGGCGATCCCGAGGCGGCGCTGGCGTACTGGGAGCGCCTGCTGGAGCTGCTGCCCGACGACGAGGCGGCGATCTACGGCCTGCGCGAAGCGCAACGCGAGGTGCGGGTCGGCCCAGCCGCAGCGGCGGCCTTCCGCGACGGGATCGCCGCGTACGAGGTGGGCCGTCTGGAGGACGCGTTCGATGGTTTCGCGGCGGCGTTGGAGGCCAACCCGGCGTACGTCGATGCCGCCTGGTGGGCCGGTCGCAGCGCGCTGGAACTCGGTCGCCCCGAGGTGGCGGTCGGGTACTGGTCGCTCGTGCTGGACGAACGCCCGGACGACCCCGGCGCGACCTACTTCCTGCGCCTTGCCGAAGACCAGATCCGGTACGGGGTGCAGGCAGGCCGCGCCTTCTTCGACGGCATGGCGGCCTACGAGTCGGGTGATCTGGAGGCAGCGCTGGACGCGCTCGAGGCAGCGGTGGCGGCCAACGCCGGCTACACCACCGCGTGGGTGTGGGTGGCGCGGGTGCGCCAGGAGCTGGGGCGTTACGAGGCCGCGGTCGAGGGCTGGGAGCGGGTGCTGGAGCTGGATCCCGGCGACGCTCGGGCGCGCTACTTCAAGACCTTGGCGCGCCAGCAGCAGGGTGTGCGTCCCGAAGCCGGCGAGGGGTTCGCGCAGGCGGTCGCCGCCTACGAGCGCGCCGACTTCGTGACCGCCGAGGCGCTGTTCCGCGAGGTCGTGGCGATCGATCCCACCTCGGCGACAGCCTGGTCGTGGGTTGGGAGGGGGGCCTTCGGCGAGCGACGTTACGAGGACGCAGCGGTCGCGTACGGGCGAGCCTCGCTGCTGAACCCGAGCGACGACGACCTGGCCTTCTTCGCTGCCGAGGCGGCTGCGCTGGCTCGTGGCGACGACGACACGCCGCTCCCGACGCCTGCGCCGGAACCCGAGCCCGAGCCCGAGCCCGGGCCCGAGCCCGAGCCTGCGCCCGAGCCGGTGGAGCCAGTGGACGACGACACCGAGGGCGCGGCGCACGGGCGCGCGGTCGCACTCGCATGAGGACCGTGGTGCTGCGGGTGGCGGCGTTGGCGTTGCTGCTCCTGCTGGCGCTCGTCGCCACGTTGAGCGTCCGGACGCTCCAGCGACTGCCGGACGTGACGCTCTACCTCGTACGCAGCGATGCCACCAGCTTCACCCTCGAGCCCGTGCACCGGCGCCTGCGGGCGCAGGAGGCTCGCCGCGAGGTCGCCGTGCAGCCGAGCGAGGCGACGGTGTGGGCGGCGCTCGAGGCGATCGCGGACGGACCGAGTGGAGAGGAGGTCCGGCGGGGCCTCGGCAGCGAGGTGCCGCCCGCCACGCGTGTGCATGACGTTCAGCTCGAAGACGGCGTGCTGACCGTCGACCTGAGCGCCGACTTCACCGCAGGTGGCGGAACGGCGTCGATGCTGGGGCGCCTGTACCAGGTCCACTACACGGCTGCCCGACCTGGCGCCGTCGAGGCGGTGCGGTTGCTCGTCGATGGCGAGCCGCTCGTCGCCCTCGGCGGCGAGGGCATCCTGGTGGACCAGCCGTGGACGCCGCCCCCGGGAGCGCTACCGCGGTGGTGAGGCGCTGGATGGCGCTCGGCGTCTTCGTCGTGGCGATGGTCCAGCCGTGCGCCACGGCGCTGGCGCAGCCAGCGCGGGGGGGTGCCGACGCGGTGGCGTTCGGCCGCGCTTTCGACGAGCTGGTCGCGCTGGCGCGGCGAGAGTACTGGGATCCGGAGCACCTCGATTGGGAGGCCTGGGCCGAGACGTATCGGGCCCAGGCGGTGGCGGCACCGGACCGTGCCGGCTTCGACGCGGTGATGGGACGCATGGTCCGAGCCCTCGCCGACGACCACTCGTCGTGGCTCGGGTTGCCCGGTGAGCACGACGTGGACGAGGTTGCTCCGGGCAACGAGGTGGGTCCGCCGCGCCTGGGCGTGCAGTTCACCTTCGTGGCCCGGCGCGGCTTGGTCGTGGAGCGGGTGTTCCCGGGGACGCCCGCCGACGCCGCCGGCCTGCGTCGCGGTGACGTGATCGTCGCGGTGGATGGGACGCCGCTCGCCGAGCGTCGAGGACTCGTCGACGCCAGCGGCCTGCTGGCCGAGGCGATGGCGGCCGGTCCGGTCCAGTTGCTGGTCGAGCGGCGCCGTAGCCGCTTCGAAGTCGACGTGGAGGGCGCCACCGTACGCTTCGCAGATGTCGCCGCCGTGCCGTACGGGACGATGCTCGACCCGTTCACCGGCTACCTGGCGGTGCCGACGTTCAACGCGCCGGGCGTCGGCGTCGCCGCGCATCGCGCCCTGGCCGACCTGCGCGATCGCGGTGCCGTCGCGCTGGTGCTGGATCTGCGCGGCAACGCGGGCGGGCGCCTCGTGGAGGCCGGACTCCTGCTCGGCGCTTTCGTCGCGGGGCCCTGGGTCGAGGCGGTCGCGCGCGGCGAGCTGGCCTGGAGAGGCACCACCGAGCGCGTCGGCAACGATCTCGTGTCGCTCCTGGTGCGACCGGGCGAGGAGGTGCTGGGGGCCGCGCGGACGACCCGACCGGTGACGTGGCGCGAGCCGCTGGTGGTGCTGGTGGACGCGGGCACGGTCTCGGCCGGCGAGGTCGTGGCCTTGGCGCTGCAGGACCACGGGCGCGCCACCGTGGTCGGTGTGTCCACCTCGGGGAACGTCGAGGCGGTGCAGGGCTTCTCCCTCATGGACGGCAGCCGGGTGCTGCTGGCGGTGGCCGACATGCGTGGTGCGCACGGCCTGGTGTACGCCGACGGGGTGGTTCCGGACGTGGAGGCACGCTCGGACCGGGCCGACCTGGCGCGCGGGCTCGACCTCCCCTTGGTCGAGGCTCGACGGGTGTTGGGAGGCTTGCCGTTCACGCCCGACAGGCGCTTTCGCCGTCGCGGCGCGGCCCGGGCAGCGTCGGCATGAGGAGGACATGGGATCAGGGTTCAGCACCCTCATCGGGGGCCCGTGATACACTCCCCGACGCTGCGCCGAGAGCGGTGCGGCGCGAGCCTGAGCCCGCGCCGCAGAAGGCTGGTGCGCCCGACAGGATTCGAACCTGTGGCCTTTCGCTCCGGAGGCGAACGCTCTATCCGACTGAGCTACGGGCGCCCGAGCAACCGCCAACCTAGCACCGGCCCTGGAGGACGTCAACCCACATGAGACTCAGCCGTCGCACCAACCTTATCATCCTGTACATCCTGGCGGGCGCACTCGTGCTCGGCATGGTCATCACGTTCACTCCCGGCCTCGGGCTGGGCGGCGCCGGAAGCGGCGCCGGCGCCACCGCGATCCTCGTCAACGGTGAGCCCATCAGCGAGTTCGCGGTGGTGCGCACGCGCTCCAATCCGCTCTTCAACCTCGTCACCGAGGGTGAGGTGGGCGCCGATCTCGAGTTGCTCCTGATCGACGAGCTGGTCCGGCAGGAGTTGATCCGGCAGGAGGCCACCCGCCACCGCGTCAGCACCGCCGAGGTCCGCAGCGCCGTCGACGCGTTCCGGGCCGAGCGGGGCGTGGCGGGTCGCGCCAACGACTCGCAGTACCTGGCGCTCATCGGCAGCCTGGGCTTCAACGACGAGACCTTCCGGCAGTACCTGGCGCAGCAGTTGCGCCGAGAGAAGTGGCAGTCGGCCTTGATCGACGACCTCAGCGTCAGCGACGTCGAGGTCGAGGCCTTCTACCAAGCCAGTCGCGAGCGCTACCAGAGCGAGGAGCGCATCCTGGCGCGGCAGATCGTGCTGGACACGCGCGACGAGGCCGACACCGTGCGGGCCGAGCTCACGGCCGGCGCCGACGCCGGCGAGATCGCCCGCGAGCGCTCGCTGGAGCGCGCTGATCGCGACGGCGCCCTGGGTGCTGGCGAGGGTGAGACGGAGCCGCGGGCCGTGGGCCGGCCGGCGCTCCCGACGGCCGTCGCCACGGCCGCTTTCGCCATCCGAGGTCCGGGCATCACCGACGTGGTGGCGTCTGGCGGGCAGTACCACGTGGTCGTGGTCGAGGAGTACCTGCCGGCTGCGCCGCGCCCCTTCGACGAGGTCGCCGACCAGGTGGCCGAGGATGCGCTGGACGCGAAGCGCGCGCAAGTGCTCGACGACGAGATCCGGCGGCTGCAGCGCGAAGCGCGGGTCGAGATCCCCGAGACCAGCCCGCTCGAGCTGCGCTTCGAGGAGGCCGTCGTGGCCAGCGTCGGCGACATCGACATCAAGCGCTCGGAGCTGGTGCGCGCGACGTACACCAACCCGCAGATCCAGCAGTCGCTCTCGCCCGACATGGCGTTCCTCATCACCGGCTTCTTCAAGCCCGCGATCCTCGATCAGCTGATCGACCAGGCGCTGGCCTATCAGGGTGCCGCGGAGCTCGACGTGCCGTTCGTGGGTCCGCGGAGCTTCGTGGCGCAGAGCGCGCTGTCGTACGTGGCGCGCGACGTGAGCGTCAGCGAGGACGAGATCGAGGCGTACTACCAGGAGAACATCTCGCTCTACACGGTGGCCGCCAGCGCCGCCGTCAGCCGCGTCGATTTCGACGACGTGGCCGACGCGACCGCGTTCCGCGAGGCGCTGCTCGGCGGCGCCGCGATGGATGAGGCGGTCGAGGCCTTCGGCGGCAGCCTAACCTCGCTCGGCACCGTGCGGCCGGGTCAGCTCGAGCGCGACCTCGACACCGCCGTGTTCGCGACCGACGCGTTCGATCCGCTCCCGAGCGGCGCTGAGGTGAGCGACGTGTTGGTGCTGATGGCGCAACCCGAGGCGCTTCCCGAGGAGCTCGAGGACCTGGGCGAAGAGCCCGAGGCGGACCTCGAGCAAGAGGTGGTCGTGCTCGTCGCCGACCGCACGCCCGAGCGTGTGCGACCGCTCGACGAGGTGCGCTCGCAGGTCGAGGCGGCGCTGCTCAGCGAGCGCCGCGCCGAGGCACGTCAGGCGTGGCTGGCCGACCTGCGCGACACCATCGCCGTGGTCAACCACCTGGACGTGAGCGCCGACGTCGATGACGGGCTCGGCTTCGAGCTCGTCGACGACCCGCTCGAGGGCGACGAGGTGCCGGTCGAGGAGCTGCTGGACCAGGTGGAGGGCGCGCTCGACGAGGAGCAGCCCGACACGGGCGAACCCGTCGAGGACGACGGCGACGAGCCCGGGCCGGACCACGACGGCGACGAGCCAGCGGCCGATCCGGACGCCGCTGCGGACGACGGCGCGGCGGACGACGCCGAGCCGCAGGACTAGGGGAACCAACCATGCCGCGCGCGCTGTTGTCCGTGTCCGACAAGTCTGGACTGGTGTCGTTCGCGACGGGGCTGGTCGAGTTGGGTTTCGAGCTCGTCTCGACCGGCGGCACCGCCGCCGTCCTGCGTGAGGCGGGGCTTGCCGTCACGAAGGTCGACGCCGTCACCGGCGCCCCCGAGATCCTCGGGGGTCGCGTGAAGACGTTGCACCCGCGCGTCCACGGCGGCCTGCTGGCGCGACCCGACGCCGAGCACGAGGCCGAGCTGGCGGAGCACGGCATCGAGCGCTTCGACCTGTTGGCCGTGAACCTCTACCCGTTCCGTGAGACCGTGGCCCGCCCGGGCGTGACGCTCGAGGAGGCCATGGAGCAGGTCGACATCGGCGGACCCGCGATGGTGCGCGCGGCGGCGAAGAACCACGCCGCGGTGTTGGTCGTGGTGGACCCGTCGGCCTACGACGCGGTACTGGCCGACCTCCGCGCCGGCGACGTCCTACCCGAACGGCGGCGCGAGCTCGCGCGCGCGGCCTTCGCCCACACGGCTGCGTACGACGCGACCATCGTGCGCTATCTGGATGGCGACGAGCCGTTGCCGGCCACGCTGCATCTGACCCTCGAGCGGGCCGAGACGTTGCGCTACGGCGAGAACCCCCACCAAACCGGGGCGCGCTACCGCGACGCCGGCGTGAGCGGCGTCTGGGACATGGCGCAGCAGCACGGCGGCATGGCGCTGTCGTACCTCAACCTGTTCGATGCCGACGCCGCTTGGCGGCTGGCGCATTGGATGGGCGATGCGCCCACGGCGGTGATCGTCAAGCACGCCAACCCGTGCGGTGTGGCGAGCGCCGGGACGCTCGCAGAGGCGTACGAGCGGGCCTTCGAGGCCGACCCGAAGTCGGCCTTCGGTGGGGTGGTGGCGCTCAACGGGCACGTCGACGCGGCGCTCGGTGAGATGATCGTCGGGCGCGCCAAGGCCGACGTGCTGATCGCGCACGGCTTCGACGCGGTGGCGTTGGAGCGGTTCGCGACGCGGCGCAAGAACATGCGCGTCCTCGCCGCACCGCCGCCGGGGCCGGCCGCCCCGGGGTTGCGGCGCGTGGACGGCGGGTTCCTGGTGCAGGAGGCCGACCGGGTTCGGTTGGAGCGCGAGGCCTGGACGGTGGTCACGAAGCGTCAGCCGAGCGAGGCGGAGTGGCGTGATCTGGTCATGGCCTGGCAGGTGTGCGCCGCGACGTCGTCGAACGCGATCGTGTTAGTGGCGGACGGCGTGGCCGTGGGCATCGGTGCGGGACAGCAGAGCCGCGTCGACGCGGCCGAGTTGGCGGCCGCCAAGGCAGCGGGCCGCGCGCATGGTGGCGCCTGCGCCTCGGATGCCTTCTTTCCCTTCCGCGACGGTCTCGACGTGGCGGCCTCGGCCGGCGTGGCGGCGGTGATCCAGCCCGGCGGCTCGATGCGTGACGCCGAGGTGATCGCTGCAGCGGACGAGCACGGTCTGGCGATGGTCTTCACCGGCGAGCGACACTTCCGCCACTGAAGCGCCGAGGCGCTCGCGGCCCGTGCCCACTCGGAGCAGAAGCCGACAGGCGCCGTGCGTGCGTGCTGCGCAGCGTTCGCGTGGTCTCCTAACACTAGTTGTAGTGCTGACCTAGGCTCGTTACCCAATATCTTGTACCCAGGTGGCGTTCGCGTGGTACATTCGTGGGCGTCGTCCGTGGCCAAGTGAGAGGAACATCACGCCTCGCCACCGCGGATATCTAGTACGTTCGGAGTTGGGGCGTACAAGACCTAGTACACCGTCTTCGAGAGCCTTGGGTGACACCGATCACCCAGGGCTCGACCGACCGAAAGGGGTCCACCGCCGTGGCCAACCGTGCGCCGATCACCGACAGCCAGGCCCTCGCTGCGTTCGACGACCACGCCGTCGCCATCGCCAAGCGGCAGTACTTCCAGCCGGGCGACGAGGACCTCATCGGCATGTTCCAGCGCGTCGCCCGTTGGGTGGCCAGCCCCGAGCCGGCCGACCTCCGCAGCGAGCAGGCGCAGCGGTTCTTCGACCTCATGATCAGCAAGCGCTTCTGCCCAGGCGGCCGGGTCCTCGCCGGCGCCGCCACCAACCACGGCAACGTGCTCAACTGCTTCGTGCAGGACGGGCGCCCCGCCACCGAAGGCAGCACCGCCTGGGTGCTGCGGCTCGCGACGAAGCTGGCGGTGGTCACCAAGGTCGGCGGCGGCAACGGCCTGTGCCTCGACCCCATCCCACCCAAGCGCCCCTACCCCGGCGCCGTCGGCCAGCTCTACCTCACCATCGCGCCTACCCACGCGGATTACGACAAGGTCAAGGACGGGACCTTCATGGACCTCGTCCATGGCACCTACGTCACGCGCGGTTACCGCGCCGGTCGCTTCGTCGAGTACCACGCCGCCCCTGCCGGCGTCAGCGTCAAGCAGGTGGGCGACTCGGTCGAGAGCATCTGGCAGCACGCCGGCGACGTCGTCAACGCGCTCCTGGCAGGCGAGGACCTCTTGCTCGACCTCAGCGAACTGCGCCCCGAGGGCACCCCGGTCAACGGCTCCGGCGGTACGTCCAGCGGTCCCTCCTCGTTCGCGGTCGAGGTGTTCGACAACTTCGCCCGCTGGGCCCAGCTCGGCGGGGCGGACTACGCGGGACCGGTCGCGACACTGCGATATGTTTTCAGTCCAACACTACGTGTGATACGGCAGGGGGGCACGCGCCGTGGCGCAGGGATGGCGACGATGTCCATCACACACGCCGATATCCGCGACTTCATCACCGCCAAGGACCTCGAGCGCGAGCGCGAAGAAGGCGACATAAGTACCTTCAACATCTCGGTATTGGTGAGCGACGCCTTCATGCAGCGGGCCCGGAACGAGGGCCAGATGGGCGTGCTGCACGAGATCGCCGAGCACGCCTGGCAGACCGGCGAGCCCGGGCTCATCTACATCGACCGGATCAACGCCCACAACCCGATGCGCGGGTCGTTGGGAGATATTAAGGCGACGAATCCTTGCTTTGCGGCTGATACCAGAATCTCGACGAGTCGGGGGCTCGTCACCATAGGCGAGTTGTTCGAGACGCAGGAGAGCCTGTTTGTCGTTACGGATCGAAGGACGTATCTCGATCAGCCGGGTGTGATGCCGCGAGCAGCGACCAAAGTGTTCAAGACTTCAGAGTCCGCTCCCGTCTATCGGCTTAGGACTCGTCATGGCTACGAGGTGCGGGCTACGCCAGATCACAAGTTCCTTACGCCCGACGGCTGGGTCCAACTTCAGGACCTCGTGCCTGGATCGAAGCTCCTGGTCCAATCTGCCGAAGGTTCATGGAGTGATCAGTACGAGTTCCCGGCACAAGTGCGAGTTGCACAAACAGAACTCGTTGCAACCGCCGGCAGCAACAACCGCGGCGGTCCAGCATCGCGGACTGGTCGTAACGACATCCGTGCGCAGTTCTCATCGCTTCCCACGCAATGGAGCAGGGAGTTCGGTGTGTTTCTCGGGTTGCTGTCGGGTGACGGCTTCATTAGTGCCGAGAAGGGCGGCATCACGTTCGCTAAGGCCGACCTCGCAGATATCGAGCCTTTCATGAAGACGTTCAAGGGGGGGTTCGGCGGTACCGTGCAGGAGTATGCCAACTGTGTTCAGTGGCGCTTTGGGCGTGTAGCCTTAGGTTACCTGGCGGCGCTAGGGATTGAACAGGCAAAGGCGGCCGAGAAGGGTGTTCCAAAGACCTTGTTCACGGCTCCGCGCGAAGCGGTGATCGGCTACCTCCAAGGCCTTTTCACCGCTGATGGCACAGTGAACGTCTCCTGTGGAGGCAAGAGCTGTACTGTTCGGTTGGCGAGTTCCTCACGGACCTTGCTTGCTGATGTTCAACTCCTTCTCTCGAATCTCGGCATCGTGAGCCGCATTTACCAGCGGCGTACCCGCGGTGAGAAGCTCATGCCCGATGGCAATGGCGGCATGCGCATGT
>PXAU01000282.1 GCA_003567075.1 Trueperaceae bacterium | reverse complement strand
CGCCGCGCACGCCGACCATCACACCGCCGCTGCTACGATGCCGCATGCGAGCGATCAGCATCTTCAACGACGTCATCGGACCCGTGATGCGCGGGCCCTCGAGCTCGCACTGCGCGGCCGCGTTGCGCATCGGCCGCCTCGCGCGCGATCTGATGGACGGCGACATCACCCACGTCCTCGTCGAGTTCGACCGCGACGGCTCCCTGCCGACCACGCACGAGAGCCAGGGTTCCGACATGGGCCTCTTCGGCGGCCTACTCGGTTGGGACGCCGACGACGAGCGCCTCCCCGACTCGCCTCGGGCGCTGCGAGAAGCGGGCATCGACCTCCGCATCGAGACCGTCGACGTCGGTGATCCGCACCCCAACACCTACCGCCTCACGCTCCGCAACGCGAACGAACAGCACACCCTGATCGCGATCTCCACCGGCGGCGGCATCATGGAGGTCATCCGCCTCGACGACGTGCCGCTGCGCATGGACGGCGGTTACGCAGAGACGCTCGTCTGGCTGGACGCGGCGCAGCGCACCGCGGCCGAACGGCTCGCCGAGCGCGCCGCCGAGCGCGTGGACATTGACGGGGTGGTCATCCACGACACCGCCGACGGCCTCCTGGTCCAGGTGCAGGCCGACACGTTCGTTCCCGACGACCTGCTCGCCGAGCTCCGGCCGACGCGGGTGAAGCGCCTCGGTCGCGTGCTGCCGGTCCCGTCACGCCGCGACGTCCACCTCCCGTTCACCGGCAGCGAGGAACTCCTGCGCGTCGATGGTGACCATCACACCCCGTTGTGGCGCCTCGCGGTCGAGTACGAGCGGTCGCGCAGCGGCTTCAGCGACGACGAGGTCGTCGCGAGGATGGTCGACATCGTCCGGATCCTCCGCCGCTCCATCTCGCAGGGCGTCGAAGGCACGCATTACGACGACCGCGTGCTAGGCCACCAGAGCGGCCGCTTCGACGAGATGATGCGCGCCGGCCGGCTGCTCGACGGCGGGGCGCTGAACCGCATCGTCCTTTACGTCACCGCCCTGATGGAGGTGAAGAGCGCGATGGGCGTGATCGTCGCCGCCCCCACCGCCGGCGCGTGCGCGGGCCTGCCGGGCGCCGTGATCGCGCTCGCCGAGGAGATGGGCGTGGGCGAGGAGGCCATGGCCCGCGCGATGCTCGCCGCCGGTCTCATCGGCACGATCTTCACCACCCGCTGGACCTTCGCCGCCGAGGTCGGCGGTTGCCAGGCCGAGGGTGGCGCGGCGGCGTGCATGGCGGCCGCGGCGCTGGTCACGCTCGCCGACGGCACCCGGGATCAGGCCCTGGCGGCGGCCTCCATGGCGCTGCAGAGCATGCTCGGCCTCATCTGCGACCCCGTCGCCAACCGCGTCGAGGCGCCCTGCCTCGGCAAGAACGTCATGGCCGCCAGCAACGCCCTCGCCTGCGCCAACATGGCGCTCGCCGGCTTCGACCCGCTCATCCCGTTCGACGAGGTCGTCGACGCGGCCAAGGCCGTCGCCGAGCGCATGCCGCGCGAACACCGCTGCACCTCCCTCGGCGGGCTGGCGGTGACGCCGACGTCGTTGCAGATCCAAGCCCGGCTCGAGGCGGCCCGCGGTGCGGGCTGCGTCGGCTGCGGTTGCGGCTGAACGCTGGCACGATCACCGACGCCGTCCCCGAATCACCCCGCCTCGCGGCCCGGCCACGCCCGCCACCACGCCCTGAAGCGCGCCAGCTGCGCCTCGGCGAAGCGTCGCTGGCTCGTGCCGAGCGCGTCGCTCGGGTCCACCGGCCGGGCGTACGCCTCGTCGCCCAACAGCACCATCAGGTGCTTGTAGTAGAGCACCAGGTCGGGCCCCTCGTCGAAGCTCGCCAGCACGCGCATCGCGTCGTCCAACTCGCGCGCCAGCCGCGTCGCCTCGGCATCGCCGGCCGCGGCCCGGCGGCAGAGCGCCACCAGCGTGAGGACCTCCCTCGGGAGGCAGTTGCCGACGCCCGTGATCGCGCCGGCCGCACCGCAGCGCACGAAGCCGTGGAAGACCTGCGTGTCGACGCCGACGAGCAGCAGCAGCTCGTCGGCGGCGTGCGTGATGTGCTCGGCCGCCCGCGTCAGCGCCGCAGCGCCGCCGAACTCCTTGAAGCCGACCAGGTTGGCATGCTCGCGGCGCAGCTCGAAGAAGAGCCCGGGCCCCGTCTCGTAGCCGTAGTAGGGGCTGTTGTAGATCACCGCCGGCAGCTCGGGCGCGGCGGCCAACACGCGCGCCAGGTGCGCGCGCTGGGCCGCGACGGAGGTTCCGCGCGACAGCACCCGCGGTATCACCATCAGCCCCTGGGCACCGACCTCGCGCGCGAGCGCGGCGTGCGCCACGGCCGCGCGCGGGCTCTGCGCACCCGTGCCCACCACGACCGGCACGCCCGCCTCGACCAGGCGCCGCACGCCCTCCTGGCGCTGCTCGTCCGAGAGCAGCGGCCACTCCCCCATCGAACCGCAGTAGACGACGCCGCGCATGCCGGCCTCGACCAACGCCTGGCCAGTGCGGACCAGCGCGTCGTAATCGGGCAAGCCGTCGGCGTCGCAGGGCGTCATCAAGGCCGGCATGCAGCCGCGGAAGATCGCGCTGTCCATGAGTCCACGCTCCTCGCTCGGTGTCGCGGACCCCACGGCCGCGCCCGGACCGGACGATACCGCCGGCGGACAGCGCCGATCGCCTCGCTGGCATCGATGCGACACCCCGTCCAGCCGCCGGTCTGCGGTCAGACCCGGCGCCTCGCTGACGCTTCGATGCGCGCGCGAGGCGCCAGAACGCTCGTTGGCCGAGAGACGCGCCCGCCATGGACACGCTGTCTGCGTCACGTTTGACGGCGATGCGCTTAGCAGCCGTGGCCGGAGCCACGGCCTATCCACGCATCACCCGATGACCGACCGCGCCAGCGGCTCAGTCGACGACGCGGTCAAAGCGGGCAGTCTCTCCAACCGCACCCCTGCACGTGTCATCGACGACCCTCATCGCGAGGCTGTCCGGCGCAGGGAAGCGGAACTGGTAGACGGTGACGTCACCCGGAACGCAGACCTGCGTCGTTTCGTCGCGCACCAGGGTCAGGAGATCCGCTTCGAGCACGTACGTGCCGCTATCGATGACGTCGTCCACAGGCGCTCCCACCAGAGGCCCCTTGCGTGCCGTACCCTCGGCGTCGAACGCAACCCTATTTCGGCTCCAAGCATCCTGCCACGTACCAACGAGCGCGTCGCGCATCAGTGCGTGGCGCTGATCGACGTCCAACACCCGCGTGATGCTCAGGATCCTGTCACCGTCGAGCACGTACACGCCGGTCGCTTGCAGCGGCGTCAGGGCCTCCGGTGCGTCAACGACCCACATACGCTCCGTGGTGATGATCACGCCATCACCCACCGCCGCATGGAACGCCACCTCGAGCCGGAGCCCTGCATCGATCAGGCTGTAGAGCCGAGGAAGCGCCGCCGTGCCATGCTCCTCGCTCCAGGAGAGAGCAAGCTCCGCGTACGACACACCCCGGCTGAACATGAGGCGCATGGGCGCCTTGGCGCCATCGTTCACCATCGCCGCGTAGCGCTCGATCGACTCGAACTGCGGCGGCGGCTGCGCTACGGCCACCGAGAACGCGTGCACCACCAGCAGAGACGCCACGAACACACGTGCGAACCACACCCTCGCCATGACGCAACCCTCCTTCGACCACACGACCACGGCGGCTGGTCACCCAGAGCCGCCGCCCGGACCACATGCCTTCAGCGCCAACGGTAGCGACACGACCGTTCCCGAAGCGTTCCTCCGATCATGCGCAGCCACCGTGTACCACCGTGTTGTCGGGGGATCGGGTTGCCCGCGTCGCTCACGCGCGATCGCGAGCCGGCCGGCGCGCCGTCGGCCAACGCCGCTCTGCTACCGTGAAGGGGGGGTGAACGCACCCCGCGCGCGGCGACCGCACCCCGTGCGCGGCGACCGCACCCCGCGCACGTCGAGGAGTTCCCGTGCCGGACGTCCGTTTCGACCGCTACTACCGCCATGACGAGCTGACGCGCCTGCTGCACGCCTTCGCGCAGGAGCACCCCGATCTGGTCGCCCTCGAGAGCATCGGCACCAGCTTCGAAGGGCGCGACATCTGGCTCGTCACCGTCACGAACGCCCGCACGGGCCCCGCCGCCGAGAAGCCCGCGCTCTGGCTCGATGGCAACATCCACGCCAGCGAGGTGTCGGCCTCGAGCCTCTGCCTCTACCACCTGCACACGCTCGTCGAGCGCTACGGCCGCGACGACAAGGTCACCCGCTGCCTCGACACGCGCGCCTTCTACATCTGCCCGCGCGTGAACCCCGACGGCGCCGAGTGGGCGCTTGCAGACGTGCCGCGCATCATCCGCTCGAGCACGAGGCCCTACCCGCATGACGAGGACCCCGTCGACGGCCTGCGCGCCGAGGACATCGACCGCGACGGCCGCATCCTGTCGATGCGGATCCCGGATCCGAACGGTGCCTGGAAGCCGCACCCGAGCGAGCCGCGGTTGATGATCCGGCGCGAGCCCGACGAGACCGAGGGCAGCTTCTACCGCCTCCACGTCGAGGGCAACGTCACGAACTACGACGGGGTCACCGTCGAGGCCAAACCGCCCCAGCAGGGGTTGGATCTGAACCGCAACTTCCCGCTGGAGTGGCGGCAGGAGCACGAGCAGCACGGCGCCGGACCCTACCCGACCTCCGAGCGCGAGGTCCGCGCCGTGGCGGCCTTCATCACGTCGCGCCCCAACATCACCGCCGGCATCAGCTGCCACACCTTCAGCGGCGTCCTGCTGCGCCCGATGTCGACGCGCGCCGACGACACCCTGCCAGCCGAGGACCTGTGGACGTACCAGAAGCTCGGCGCCCAGGGCACCGCGCTGACCGGCTACCCGGCCGTCTCGGTCTTCCACGACTTCCGCTACCACCCGAAGGAGATCATCACCGGCGGGTTCGACGACTGGCTCTACGATCACCTCGGCCTGTTCG
>PXAU01000269.1 GCA_003567075.1 Trueperaceae bacterium | reverse complement strand
CGGATCGCGGCGTGGTACCCGCCGGGTCCGGAACCGATGACGACGAGACCGTAGTCCATAGCTGGGGTTCCTCCTGCGCGGCCGCCCGCCGCGTCCGCATGCCGCGACCGGACCGACCTGTAGTGGCGGCAGTCTACCGCGGGCCGCAGTGGCACGCCGTACCATGGTCGTCGTGCAGCGCGCCATCAGCCGCGTTCCCCACCGCGCCCTCACGCGCGCCGACGTGCCGGCGGCGAGGGCCGAGTTCGACGACATCGTCCGCTTCGCCCATACCTTCGACGGCTACGTTCGTCTCGCGCTCGACGATCTGCACGACGGCGCCACGTTGCTGCCGTCGACGGACGGCGGGGCCGTGACCGAGTCGCCAGGTCGCATCGGTCGCGTCACGTGCCTTGGCGTGCCGCGCCGCGGCGGCTGCCGAACGGCTCGACGTGGCGGCTACGACCCACCTGGGCGGTAGACTGGCGAGCATCATGGATCACACCTCCCCCGCCCGGAACGTGGCCAGGCAGAGCCTCGAGCCCCGCCCGGAGCGCTACGACCCGCAGGCCATCGAGCCGCGCTGGCGCCGCGCCTGGGCCGAGCAAGGCCTGTACCGCGTCGATCTGCACGACCACACGCGGCCCAAGTACTACTTCCTGACGATGTACCCCTACCCGTCGGGCGACCTGCACGTGGGCCACTGGTACGCCGAGGCGCCAGCCGACGCCGCCGCCCGCTACCGCCGCATGCGCGGCTACAACGTGCTCTTCCCCATGGGCTTCGACGCCTTCGGGCTGCCAGCCGAGAACGCCGCCATCCGAGCCGCGCGCGAGGGCGAGTCGGTGCACCCGGCCACGCTCACCTATGACCGCATCGCTCGCATGGAGGCGCAGTTCGACCAGATGGGCGCGATGTTCGACTGGTCGAAGAAGATCGTCACCTGTGACCCGGGCTACTACCGCTGGAACCAGTGGCTGTTCGTCAAGATGGTCGAGCGGGGGCTGGCGTACCGCAAGGAGAGCTACGTCAACTGGGACCCGGTCGACCAGACCGTGCTCGCCAACGAGCAGGTGATCGACGGCCGCGGCGATCGCTCGGGCGCCCTGGTCGAACGGCGGCTGATGCCCCAGTGGCACTTCCGCATCACCGCCTACGCCGACGAGCTGCTCGACTTCTCCGGGCTCGAATGGCCCGAGAAGGTCAAGACGATGCAGACGAACTGGATCGGTCGCTCCGAGGGCGCGGAGGTGGTGTTCCGCACCGAGGGTGGCGATCCCATCCCGGTCTTCACGACCCGGCCCGACACCTTGTGGGGTGCCACCTTCGTGGTCCTGGCGCCCGAGCACCCGCTGGTCGCGCGCGTCACGACCGACGCCCAGCGCGCCGAGGTGACGGCCTACGTGGCGGCCGCCGAGGCCAAGAGCGAGATCGACCGCCAGGCCGAGGGGCGCGAGAAGACCGGCGTGTTCACCGGCGGTTACGCCGTCAACCCCGTCAACGGTGAGCTGGTGCCGATCTGGATCGCCGATTACGTGCTGATGACCTACGGCACCGGCTCGATCATGGCGGTGCCGGCGCACGACGAGCGCGACCTGGCCTTCGCGCGTGCCTTCGGGCTGCAGGTGCGGGTGGTGGTCCAGCCGTCCGGCGCCGAGCTCGACGGCGCCACCCTGGCCGAGGCCTACACCGGTGACGGCGTCATGGTGAACTCCGGCCGCTTCGACGGTACGCCCACGGGCAAGGGCGAGGCGGGCGCCGACGGCATCGCGCGCGTGATCGAATGGCTCGAAGCGGAAGGCCTGGGCGAGCGCAAGGTCACGTACCGTCTGCGCGACTGGCTCATCAGCCGCCAACGCTACTGGGGCACGCCCATCCCGATGCTGTACTGCGACGACTGCGGGCTGGTGCCCGTCCCGCTCGAGCAGCTACCGGTGGAGCTGCCCGCCGAGGTCGCCTTCATGCCCACAGGGCAGTCACCGCTCACGACCTTCGAGCCCTTCCTGCACACCACCTGCCCCGATTGCGGCGGCGCCGCGCGGCGCGAGACCGACACCATGGACACCTTCATGGACTCGTCGTGGTACTGGTTCCGCTACCTCGCGCCGGACAAGACCGACGGGCCGATCGACACGGCCATCGCCAAGCGCTGGACGCCCGTCGACCTCTACACCGGCGGGGTCGAGCACGCGATCCTGCACCTGCTCTACGCGCGCTTCTTCACCAAGGTGCTGCGCGACCTGGGGCTCATCGAGCACGGCGAGCCGTTCAAGACGCTCTACAACCAGGGGATGATCCTGGGCGAGGACAACGAGAAGATGTCGAAGTCGCGCGGCAACGTCGTCAACCCCGACGAGCTGGTGCGCGGCTACGGCGCCGACGCGGTGCGGACCTACCTGATGTTCATCTGCCCCTGGGACCAGGGTGGGCCTTGGAACTACCAGGGCATCGAGGGCGTGTCGCGTTTCCTCAACCGGGTCTGGTCGGTGGTGGTGGAGCCGCCCGCGGGCGACCCCGCGGCGGCGGTCGACGAGGCCGTGGTCAAGACCCTGCGTAGGGCAGTGCATACCGCCATCCGCGAGGTCAGCGACGACCTCGAGGGCTTCCGCTTCAACACCGCCGTGGCCGAGCTGATGACGCTGCAGAACGCCATGAGCAAGGCCAAGTCGGCAGCGATCGTCTTGACGCCGGCCTGGGAAGAGGCGTGCCGCACGTTGGTCACGCTGCTCGCGCCCATCGCGCCGCACCTCGCGGAGGAGCTCTGGCAGCGCCTGGGGCACGCCACCTCGGTGCACTTGGAGCGCTGGCCAGAAGCGGACGCGTCCGCCCTGGTCCGCGACGAGGTGCGCTACGCTGTGCAGGTGAACGGCAAGCTGCGCGGCGAGATCGAGGTGAGCGCCGACGCCGCCGACGAGGCCATCGTCACCGCGGCCAAGGCCGCGCCGAACGTGGCACGCCACCTCGAGAAAGGCGCCATCGTGCGCGAGATCGTGGTGCCGGGCAAGCTGGTGAACCTGGTGGTGAAGCCGCGCGGGTAGCGGACGGAGGGCACGCGCGGCGAGCGTACGAGGAGCGCAGCGCGGCCAGCCAACGCGCTCACTGCGGCGTGAACAGGACGACGTCGGTCAGCGTCGCCAGGTCGACGCCCGGCTGCACCAGGAAGCTGCGGCGGAGTTCGTTGGGGTCCTGAGGCAGGACCTGCGCCACCACGCCCACCGTGATGCCGCGCGGGAAGAGCCCGCCGAAGGAGGTCGTCTCCACCAGGTCGCCGACCGCCACGGTCGCTTCGGGGATGAAGCGGTCGACGCGCACGAGGCCACCCACCTCGCCCACCGCCACGCCCTGCCCGCCCTTGTCGCGCACCGCCACACCCACGCGCGACTGCGGGTCGAGCAGCGTGCGCACCACCGACCGTGTCTCGCTCACGTCGACCACGATGCCCACCAGGCCCTCGGGCGCCGACACGGGCATGCCCCGCACGACGCCGTCACGACGGCCGGCACCGATGGTGAGCGTGTCCACGGCGGGGCTTCGGCTCCAACCGACCACCGGCGCGACCACGACAGCGCCGGGCGACTGGTTCCGGCGCACCTCGAGCAGCGTCTCGAGCTCCTGCACCCGCAGCTCGAGCTGCCGTCGCGCCGCCTCGGCGTCGGCGAGCGCGTCGCGCAGCGCGGCGTTGTCGGCGCGCAGGTTCGCGCGATCGGTGATCGCTACGAGGCTGGCGCGCAGGTTGCGGCCGGCATTGCCTATCAGGTCGTGCGGCAGCGATACGGCGCTGCTGACCTGCACGGGCACCATACCGACGAAGGCGGTGAACACGAAGGTCAGCAAGCCCAGGCCGACGAACACGTACCAGGCGCGGAAGAAGCTAGCCAAGGCGGACCCCGAGCGAACGCGCCAGCGCGATCACGGTGGGGAGCGAGAGGCCGACCACGTTGCTGTAGCACCCCTCGATGCGCTCGACCAATCCGGCCCCCCGCCCTTGGATGGCGTACGCCCCCGCCTTGTCAGCGCCTTCGGCGCTGGCGACGTAGGCCGCGACGTCGTCGTCGTCCAGCTGCCGGAAGGTGACGGTCGTGCGCTCGACGCGCGTGGCCTCGGCTGCGCCGCGTCGCAGGCAGTGGCCGGTCAGCACCAGGTGCGAGCGACCTGCCAGCCGTTCGATGAAGGCGCGCGACTCGGCCGCGTCGGCCGGCTTCCCGAGCACCTCGCCGTCGAGCACCACCACCGTGTCGGCCGCGATCACGAGCGGCCCCGCCTCGGCGTCGCGCCGTTCGGGGCTGGGCGAGCCAGGCGACGCCGATGCCAGTTGCGCCTGCACCGCCACGGCCTTGGCGCGGGCCAGACGCTCCACCAAGCCGGTTGGCGTCTCGCCGTTCAACGCCGACTCGTCGACGTCGGCTGGTCGCACCCGGGCGTCCACGCCGATCGTCGCGAGCAGCTCGCAGCGGCGCGGCGAAGCACTTGCGAGGACGACCTCCGGCAACGGCATCGGCGCCAGTCTACCCAGGGGCCGGCCCGGACTGGCGGGAGCGGGGGTAGACTCGGTCGCGACGCGCACGCTGCCGCGATGGACGGCGCGCGACGGGAGGCGGCATGGAGCATCTCGAAGCCAACAAGCGCCGGGTCGGCGAGGCGGCCGCAGCCCTGATCCGAAGCGGCGACGTGGTCGGCCTCGGCAGCGGTAGCACCGCCACGTACCTGGTCGAGGCGCTCGGTCGTGCGCTGGCCGAGGGCCGCGTACACGGCGTGCAGGGCGTGCCGACCTCGCGCACGACCGAGGCGCTCGCGCTGCAGGTGGGCATCCCGCTCATCGCACTGCCGAGCGAGGGCGTCGACATCGCCCTCGACGGCGCCGACGAGGTGAGCCCGTCGCTTGACGCGATCAAGGGGTTGGGCGGTTCGCTGGTGCGTGAGAAGATCGTCGCGGCATCGGCCCGGCGCTTCGTCCTGATCGCCGACGGCTCCAAACGCGTGGGTCGCCTGGGCGAGTTGGCGCCGGTCCCGGTCGAGGTGGTGCGCTTCGGCTGGGAGCG
>PXAU01000210.1 GCA_003567075.1 Trueperaceae bacterium | reverse complement strand
TAGTTCTGGTTGCCAGTTAGTTGGCGTTGCAGCTTGGTGACGCGGCCAGCTGCGTCCGCGACGCGCAGCCTCACCCTCGGCGAACCCCGTCGAAACCGTGTCGCCCCCATGGCGTGGTCCCCAACGTCGCGCCGGTGAAGCGCCCAGCCCGGGCTACGCTCGTCCCCGACCGGACCCTCATGCTAGCACGAGGGCCCGCGGCCAGCGGTCGCGCTCTGGTACCATGCCGCATGCCTCCGGCGATCGAGATGCGCGGCATCGTCAAGCGCTTCCCGCTCGTGCTCGCCAACGACCAGGTCGACTTCACCCTCGAGTGGGGCGAGATCCACGCCCTCATCGGTGAGAACGGTGCCGGCAAGAGCACCCTGATGAAGGTGCTCTACGGCCTGCAGCAGGCCGACGAGGGCAGCGTGGCCGTCGACGGCCGGTTGGTCGAGATCCGCAGCGCGCGCGATGCGATCGACCTCGGCATCGGCATGGTCCACCAGCACTTCATGCTGGTCGAGCCGCTCACCGTGACCGAGAACCTGGTGCTGGGCTCCGAACCGCGCCTGGGCCCGGCGCTCGACTACCGCAGCGCGCGCACCAAGACCCGCGGCCTCATTGAGCGCTTCGGCTTCGACCTGGACCCCGACACCACCATCGCCGAGTTGCCGCTGGGCTTGCAGCAGCAGGTGGAGATCCTGAAGACGCTCTACCGTGACGCGCGCATCCTGGTGATGGACGAGCCGACCGCGGTGCTGACGCCGCAGGAGACGCGCGGGCTGTTCGAGTTCCTGCGCGAGTACGCGGCGCAGGGCAACGCCGTGGTGTTCATCTCGCACAAGCTCGACGAGGTGATGGCGCTGTGCGACCGCATGAGCGTGATGCGCGACGGGCGCATGGTGGGTACGGTGGCGCGCGCCGAGACCGATCAGCGGCGGCTGGCCTCGATGATGGTGGGACGCGAGGTGCTGCTGCGGGTGGAGAAGGGACCGGCGGCGCCGGAGGAGGCGCGGCTCGAGGTGCGCGACCTGCGCCTGCGGCACCCGCTCAAGCACACGCCCCTGCTGGACGGCGTCAGCTTCAGCGTGCGCGCCGGCGAGATCCTCGGCGTGGCGGGCATCGAAGGCAATGGTCAGACCGAGCTGGTCGAGACGATCACCGGCTTGCGGCCGATGGACAGCGGCAGCGTGCTGCTCGACGGCGAGGACATCAGCCTGCGTTCGGCCCGGCAGCGCCGCGAACAGGGCGTCTCCCACGTTCCCGAAGACCGCAACGAACGCGGGCTGGTGGCGTCCTACACGGCCGCCATGAACGCCGTGCTGGGCGACCACCACCGGCCTCCCTACGCGCGCTTCCTGGGCCTCTTGGACCAACAGACGATCGAGCGCCACGCCGAGCGGATCGTCGAGGCGTACGACGTCCGGCCCCGCGCCATCGACCTCGCCGCCTCGGTCTACTCAGGCGGAAACGCGCAGAAGCTGGTGGTGGCGCGCGAGTTGGAGCGCTCGCCCAGCGTGCTGGTGCTGGCCCAACCGACCCGCGGCGTCGACATCGGCGCGATCGAGTTCATCCACCGGCAGATCGTGGGAGCCCGCGACGCGGGGTTGGCGGTGCTGCTGGTGTCGGCCGACCTGAACGAGATCATGAGCCTCGCCGATCGCATCGTGGTGATGTACGAGGGTCGCCTGATGGGCGAGCTCGCCCAGGCCGAGGCCTCGGCCGAGCGTCTGGGTCTGCTGATGGCCGGTTCCACACTGTCCGACCTCCCTGCCGCCGACGCGGCGGCGGGAACCGATGGCGCGGCGCCCGTGGCGTAGCGGCGCCCGTGGCATAGCGGCGCCCGTGGCATAGCGGCGCCGGCCGCTACGCGGCGCCCTCAGCCACCGAGTTCGGTCAGGAAACGGCGCAGGTGCGCCGCGAGTTGCGCGTACTCGATCAGGAAGCCGTCGTGGCCGTGCGGCGAGACCAGGCGCTCGTAGCGCGCGCGCGGCAGCAGCTCGACCAGGCGTCGCTGCTCCACCTCGGGGTAGAGCACGTCCGACGGGATGCCCATCACGAGGCCGCGCGCCTGCACGCGGGCGAGCACCTCGTCCAAGCGCCCGCGACCCTGGGACAGGTCGTGCTCGTCCATCGCCCGGGTCAGGCCGATGTAGGTGTTGGCGTCGAAGCGCCGGACCAGCTTCACGCCCTGGTAGCCGAGGTAGGAGGCGATCTCGAAGCTGGAACTGAGCGCGTCGTCGTCCTCGGGGCGGCGCTCGCGGCCGAACTTGGCCTCGAGCGAGTCGAACGAGCGGTAGCTGAGCATGGCGATGGCGCGAGCCAGACCCAAGCCCGCCTCGGGCTGCCGCTCCAGCGGGTAGCGTCCGTCCTGCCAGGTCGGGTCGGCCATGATCGCGCGGCGCGCCACCTCGTTGAGACCGATCGCCCAGGCGCTGTGGCGCGCGCCGATGGCGATCGCGACCAGACCCTGGACGTCCTCCGGGTGCGTCACGGCCCACTCGAGCGCTTGCATGCCACCCATGCTGCCGCCGATCACCGCGCGCCACGACCGCACGCCCAGCGCATCCTGCAAGCGCCGTTGCACGGTGACCATGTCGCGGATCGTGAAGCGCGGGAAGGTGGGGCCGTACGGGTGCCCGGTGGTGGTGTCGAGCGAGGTGGGGCCGGTGGTGCCGTAGCAGCCGCCCAGCACGTTGCTGCAGACGACGAAGTGGCGGCGGGGGTCGAGCGCCTTGCCGGGACCGATCAGCGGGTCCCACCAACCGGGCACGTCGCGGGCCTCGTGGCGGCCGGCGGCGTGGGCCGAGCCGGTGAGCGCGTGGCACACCAGCACGGCGTTGCGGCCGCTGGCGTCGAGTTCGCCGTAGGCTTCGTACGCCACCGCCACGTGGGGCAAGCTGGCGCCGTTCTCCAGCTGCAGCGGGTGGTTGGGCGTGGCCACGTCGATCACCTGCGGCGTGACCAGGCCGACGCTGCCGTCGCGGCCGCCCTCGTGACGGGCCAGCAGCGCGGCGTGATCACCCCAGGTCTCGTGGACCAGGCGGCGTCCACCCCGGGAGGCCTTCACGCCGACCCCGCCGCCGCCCGCAGCGCCTGCGCGAGGTCCTCGCGCAGATCGTCGGGATCCTCCAGGCCCAGCGACAGCCGCACGAGTCCAGGCGTCACGCCGGCGGCGCGTCGCGCGGCCTCGCTCAGGCTGCGGTGGGTCGTGGTCCAGGGATGGATGGCGACGCTGCGAACGTCGCCGATGTTGGCCAGGTGCGACACCAACCGGAAGGCGTCCAAGCAGGCGTGGGCGCGCCGCTGCTCAGCCAGGTCGAAGGCCACGACGGCGCCGAAGCCGTGCTGCAGGACCCGCCGCGCCACCGCGTGGCTGGGGTGGTCCTCCAAGCCGGGGTACGCGACGCGCTCCACCTGCGGCTGGGCGGCGAGCCAGCGGGCGAGCACCAGGGCCGTGTCACACGAGCGTTGCACCCGCAGGTCGAGCGTCTCCAGACCCTGCAGCCCCAGGAACGCCGCGAAGGGCGACAGGGTCGCGCCCAGCGTGAACAGGCCGAGTTCGTGCACGCGTCCGGCCAGCGCCGCTGCGCCGAAGCGCACCTGCGGGCTGCGGCCCTGCGCGTCCGGCTGGCACAGCGCGGGCACTCGACCAGCGCTCCAATCGAAGCTGCCGCCGTCGACGACCACGCCGCCCACGAAGCTGCCGTGCCCGCCGATCCACTTGGTGGCCGAGTGGACCACCGCCGCGGCACCGTGCGCGAGCGGCCGGCACAGGTAACCGGCGCAGCCCCAGGTGTTGTCGACCACCAGCGGCACACCAGCGGCGGCGCAGCGCTCGGCCAGGGCTGGCAGGTCCGGCACGCTGCCGCTCGGGTTGGCGATGCTCTCGACCCAGCAGGCCACCGTGCGCTCGTCGAAGGCCGCGGCGAGCGCATCGGGCTCGGGCGGCGCCGTCATCAGGTCGACGCCCCAGGGCACCAACCAGCGTCGGAACAAGGCGTCGGTGCCCCCGAACACCTGGTTGGAGCACACCACCCGGGCACCCGGTCGCGCCAGCGCCAGCAGCGTGGCAGCGCTGGCGGCCTGCCCCGAGGCCAGCGCCACCGCCGCCACGCCACCTTCGAGCGCGGCCAGGCGCGCGGCGAAGGCCGCCGTGGTGGGGTTGTGCATGCGGGCGTACTGGTTCCCGGACCGTTCCCCGGCGAAGAGCGCCGCGGCGTGCTCGGCGTCGTCGAAGACGAAGCTGCTGGTGGCGTGAATGGGCTGCGCCCGCGAGCCGCTGACGGGGTCTGGGACGCTGCCGGCGTGGACCTGGCGGGTCGCGAAGCGAGCGTCGCCAGGCGCATCGTGCTCTGGCATGCGTGCCTCCTTCTCGCACCTGCGGCGGCACGCGATCGGCCGACGACGCCGACCAGTGAAGCACAGGTCGGTGCGGCAGGCAACCCCGCTACGAGCGCCAGCGGCCGGGCACCCCGGGGCCGGCCTCCGGGTGCCGGCGCGGTTGGTAGCATCGCGCCATGCCGATGACCGTGCCCGTCCTCGACCTCACCAGCGAGCACGCCGCGCTCCGTCCCGCGCTCGAAGCAGCCATCGCGCGCGTGCTCGACAGCGGCCAGTTGGTGCTGGGGGTCGAGGTGGAGGCCTTCGAGGCGGAAGCCGCCGCGTACCTCGGCGCTGGTCACGCGGTCGGTCTCAACTCGGGCACGGACGCGCTCGTGATCGGGCTCCGCGCGCTGGGCATCGGGCCCGGTGACGAAGTGATCCCCTCGCCGTTCAGCTTCTTCGCCACCAGCGAGGCGATCCAACTGGTCGGGGCGGTGCCGGTGTTCGTGGACCTGGCCGAGGACTCGTTCACGCTCGACGCCGGCCTGGTGGAGGCTGCCCTCACCGCGCGGACCGCGGCCATCGTGCCGGTCCATCTGTACGGCGACGCCGTGCCCATGGGGGCCCTGCTGGCGCTGGCCGAGCGGCACGGGCTGCGCCTGCTCGAGGACGCCGCGCAGGCCTTCGGCGCGCGCTACCCGGACCGCTGCGTGGGCTGCCGCTGCGGGCTCGGCAGCGCCGAAGCGCCGGCAAGCGCCGCACAGGAGGCGGCCACCGGCGGCGGCGCGGCCACCGCCTCACCCTTGGCCGGGCGGCGTCTGGGCACGCTCGGGGACGCCGGCGCGGTCTCGTTCTACCCCACCAAGAACTTGGGCGCCTTGGGCGACGCGGGTCTCCTGGTCAGTGACGACGCGGCGCTGGTGGCGTTCGCGCGACGCCTGCGCAACCATGGCAGCGAACGCCGTTATGAGCACGAGACACTGGGTTACAACTCCCGCCTTGACGCGCTGCAGGCCGCGGCGCTGCGGGTCAAGCTGCCGCATCTCGACGCCTGGAACGTCACCCGGCGCAGGTTGGCGGCGCGCTACGACGCGGGCCTGGCTGACCTGCCCGACCTGGTGCTGCCGCCCGCCTCGAGCGAGCACGTCTACCACCAGTACACCGTGCGCATCGGCGCGGGTCGGCGCGATCACGTGGCAGCCGCCCTGCGGCGCGCCGGCGTGGGCACCGCCGTCCACTACCCCACCACCCTCGAACGCTACGGCGGTCGCGTCCACGGCGACCTCTCGCGAGCGCGCGCCGCGGCCGCCACGGTGCTCTCGCTGCCGCTCTACCCCAGCCTCGGTGAAGCGCGCCAAGACTACGTGATCGAGGTGCTGCGCTCGGCCTTGGGCGCCTGAGCGCAGCGCATCCGTGGCGGCCGGCATCGTCCGGCCTTGTGCCGAGGGGCGCGTTCGTGGTTCGATGCGGGTGCCCCGTCGGAGCAGCGCGGTGGCGGCCCCCGAACCAGGTCAGGTCGGAAGAAGCAGCCTTAAGGGGTGATCGTCAGGTGCCGCTGCCACCCGGCGGGGTCTTCGTCGCCGCCGACCCGGTTCGCGACGGCTCGGAGCCACCCTCCAACGCCGCGCGGATCTGCGCCACCCACTGCGCGGCGCCCTTCTCGATCAGGTCGAGCACCCGTTCGAAGCCCTCACGGCCACCGTAGTAGGGGTCCGGCACCTCGGCCTCGCGCCCGCCGCCGTCGAGCGACAGGAACAGGCGTACCCCTGGATGGCGACCGAACGACCGCTGCAAGCGACGCAGGTGCCCGCGGTCCATCGCCAGCACCAGGTCGGCCTCGGCGTCCTCCGGAACCAGGCCACGGGCGCGCAGGTCGGACAGGTCGTAGCCGCGCCGCCGCGCCGCTTCCTGGGCCCGCGGGTCGGGCGCCTCGCCGCCGTGGCCGGCGTACGTGCCGGCCGAGTCGACCACCACCCGCTCGGCCAGACCGGCCTGCTCCAGCTGTCGCCGCAGCACGCCTTCCGCCGTCGGCGAGCGGCAGATGTTGCCGGTGCAGACCACCACCACCCGCATGTCGGGGTCCGGCGCGCCGCGCCTCACGCCTTGATCCCCGGGCGGGCGCGGTAGATGCGGGTCACGTCGTTGATACGCAGCACGTTCGACTTGATGTGCTCGATCTCGTCTTGGTCCTTCACGTCGACGCGGACGTAGATCCGCGCCCGGGCGGCGCTCTGCACGTCCGCCGCCACCCTCGTGGCCGACTTGTTCATGCCAGCGATCACGTCCAGCACGTCCTTGAGCAGGCCCGGCCGGTCGACCCCGACGATCTCGAAGTCGACCGGGAACACCTCACCGGCGGGCGTGTCCCAGGTCACGTTGACGAGCCGCGCCTGGTCCGACACCATCAGGTGCTTCACGTTCGGGCAATCGATGCGGTGCACGGTCACGCCCCGGCCGCGCGTGATGTAGCCCACCACGTCGTCGCCACGCACGGGCGAGCAGCACTGCGCCAGCTTCGCGGGGGCGTCGATGTCGTCGACGTACACGCCCGACACGCTCTTCTTCGGCGCCGCCGGCGCGGGCGTGGTACGCGCCGGTTCCGGCTCGCTCGCCGGCGCCAGCGCCTCCACCACGGCACGCGCCTGCAGGCGGCGGGCCGCGATCGCCAGGAACAGGTCCTCGGGCCCGTCACCGCCCAGCAGCCTCCGCGCCACGCCTTCGAGCTTGGCCTTGGTCATCATGGCCGCCACCGGCAGGTCGCGCCGTCGCAACGCCCGCTCGAGCGCCTTACGGCCCGCCTCGAGCTGTCCGGCCCGCTCCTGCTGACGGAAGTAGTGACGGATCTTCTGGCGCGCCGAGCGGGTCGCGGCGATGCTCAACCAGTCGGCCGAAGGCCCGTACTGGTGGGAACGGTTGGTGAGCCCCTCGACCCGGTCGCCCGTCTGGAGCCTGTACGTGAGCGGCACGATCTCGCCGTTCACGCGCGAACCGATGCACCGGTGCCCGACCTCGGTGTGCACCTGGTAGGCGAAGTCGATGGGCGTGGAGCCGCGCGGCAGGTTGACCACGTCACCCGCCGGCGTGAACACGAGCACGCGCTCGGCCAGCAGGTCGGTCTTGACGGCGTCGATGAAGGCGCCGGCGGTCTCGACGCTGGTGTCGACGTCGAGTAGCTGCTGCATCCAGGCGAGACGCTTCTGGACCTCGGCCACCTCGTCGATGCCCTGCTTGTAGGCCCAGTGCGCCGCCACCCCGAACTCCGCCACCTCGTGCATGCGGCGGGTGCGGATCTGCACCTCGATCGGCTGCCCCACGAGACCGATGACGGTGGTGTGCAGCGATTGGTAGCCGTTGGGCTTCGGCACCGCCACGTAATCCTTGAAGCGGCCCGGGATGGGTGTCCAGAGGCTGTGGACGATGCCCAGCGCACGGTAGCAGGCGGCCTTCTCGGTCTCGTCGCCGGTGAGGTCGTACGGCGCGCCCCCCTCGCCGCTCGACGCGCCAGGCGTGTCGAGGATCACCCGGATGGCCATCAGATCGAAGATCTGGTCCAGGTGCTTGCCGTCTCGTTGCATCTTGCGGTGGATGCTGTAGAGGTGCTTGCTGCGCCCGGCCAGGTCGTAGCGCAGGCCCTCTGCCGCGAGGCGCGCCGCGAGCATGTCGATGGACTCGCGCACGTAGGTCTCGCGCTCGTTGTGGCGCATGCGCACCTGCCGTTGCAGCTGGCGGTAGCGCTCGGGCTCGAGGTAGCTGAAGGCGAGGTCCTCGAGCTCGTTCTTGATGTGGTTGATACCCAGGCGGTGCGCCAAGGGAGCGAAGATCTCGAGCGTCTCGCGCGCAATCCGCTGCTGCTTCGGCGGCGGCAGCGAGGTGAGCGTCCGCATGTTGTGGAGCCGGTCGGCCAGCTTGACCAGGATGATGCGCACGTCGCTGACCATCGCCAGCAGCATCTGTCGCAGGTTCTCGGCCTGCTCGTCCTCGTAGACCCGCACCGCCAACTTGCTGATCTTGGTCTCGCCCTCGACGATGCGCCGCACCGCCAGCCCGAACCGGGCCTCGATGTCGTCGAGCGTGAGCTTGGTGTCCTCCACCGTGTCGTGCAGCAGCCCGGCCACCAGCGCGTCGGCGTCGAGATGCATCTCGGCCAAGAGCGCCGTGACCGCCACCGGGTGGGTGATGTAGGGCTCACCCGAACGCCGTTGCACGCCACGATGCGCCGTCTCGGCCAACTCGAAGGCCTCCGCGATCCGCGCGCGATCCGCGGACGGGAGGTAGGCCGTCTGTTCCTCGAGGCTCGCCAGCAGGCGCTCCATCTCGACCTGGAAGTCTAGCATCGCGCCGCGCCCGGAACCGACGCGCCCAGGACGCTCATGCCGCCCGTAGGCGCGCGAGCATCACCACGCCGACCAGCGCCAGACCCACCGTCCCCGCCCACGGGCCGATCCACACCGGCACAACGCCGGTCTGCGCGAACAGCTGCCCGAACGTGAGCAACAGGTACCACGCCAGCGTCACGACCAGCGACAACCCGAACGCCACCCCGCGCGAGCGGGCGTACCCCAGCGACAGCGGCACCGCCACCAGCAGAAGCGTCAGGTTGGCGACCGACTCCGCCAGTTTGCGCTGCAACAGCACGGCCGCCAGGCGCCGCTGACCGTAGGGGAGCACGGCGTCGCCAGCGTCCCGGGCCAGGTCGAGCAAGGAGCGCGCGTCCTCGAAGCCGCCGCCGCTGTAGCGCGCGATCAGCTCATCCTGCGAGAGCGTCAGCGTCACCTCCAGCGGCGCGTCCGGATCGGCAGCGCGGGCGTCGAGCCGCACCAGGGCCCGGAGCGTGTCCGCCGCCACGCCATCGCCGTCGAGCGCGGCCAGGTCCAGACGCTGCGTCCGATGGCCGTACAGCACCACCATGCCGTCCTCGAAGCGGCCGCGCTCGGCCCGCACCAGCGTCAACACGTCGCCGTCCCAGCGCTCGATCCGCACGTCCGCGAGACTGCCGTCACGCGCGGCGTCGTCGAAGGTGAGCGTCAGGTCGGCGATCGGCAGCTGCTGCCCTACCAAGCGGAACAGGCCCGAGCGGTCGGTGGTCAAACGCCAGTACAGGTCGACCACCGCCACGTTCGCGCGCGGCACCACCCACTGGTTGACCGCCAGCGAGACGGCCCCGGCCAGCACGCCGAGCGCCACGAACACCAGTGCCACGCGCCGCAACGCGACGCAACCGGCCTGCATGGCGGTGAGTTCCTGATCGCTGGCCAGGCGGCCGAACACCAGCAACACCGCCAGCACCAGCGCGATGGGCGCCACCTGCACCAGCGCCTGCGGCAGCATCAGCACCATCCACCAGGCGAGGTCGGCCACCGGCGTGCCCACGATCCACTGCAACCTGGGCAGCACGCCGCTCACCACCACCAGGCCGCCGTACAGCAGCAACCCGAACAGCAGCGGCGGCAACGCTTCGCGCAGCAGGTAACGGTCCAGGCGGGTCAGCATCGCGGCTCCCCGGCACGACGCAGCGGGCGCGCCAGTCGCATCATCGCAGATCCTCCAGCCGCGGCTCGCGCACCTCGACCCGGAAGGCCAGGCTGCTGGTCACGCTGCCGTCGGGCTCACTGCGGTACGCCAGATCGAGCGTGCCATAGCGGCTCTCCCACAGCAACCCGAGGCCGTGCCCGCGCACGGTCGGCCAGCCGGCGCCGCTCAGCGCGGGCCACACGTCGAGCGCCAGGTAGGGCCGCAGCTCCAGGCTGCTGCCGTCAGGACGCAGCGGCGCGCTCCCGGCGAGGGTCAGCGATCGCAGGCCAGGCGCATCGGGCAGCAGAGAGAGGGTCGCCCCGATCCCGACCTCGACACGCGAGGCGGGCCACGCCAGATCGACCCCGAAGCGTGCGAACGCGTCGCGTCTCGCTCGCGGGTCGAGCCAGCCGGCGAGTTCCACGGTCGCCGTCACCGTGGTCGCTACGGCACCCCCGGTCGGTGCGTCGAGGCGCCAGCGCCCGTCGACGCGAAGCCGCTCCACGCCGCGGTGCGGTGCAGGACGCGTGGCATCGGGCCGCCAGTCGTAGCGCACCTCGGCCTCCGCGCGCCACGCGCCGCCGTCGGGGCGCAGCGCCAGCTGCAGCGTACTCAGATGGCGGGCCGCAATGGCGTCCACCTCGTCGTCGAAGGGGCTCGTCCCCCACACCGCTCGGTAGGCGTGGCTCAGCGTGACCCTGGCAGGCCCGAAGCGCGCGTCCCAGCGGGGCGTGAGACCCAACCACTGCTGCCCGCCAGGCACCACCGCGTAGCCCGTGGCGCCTGCCTCGGCCCGGAGGCGCAGGACCCCGAGTCGTCCGTCCGGGCTGGCGACGTCGACACGAGCGAGCGCGCCAACGCGCGGGGTGGCGACCGTGCGGTTGCCAAACTGCTGCGCGCTGAGCGCGGCCGTCGCCTCGGCACGGGCGCCGAACCCGCCCGCCGGCACCGCCGCGAGCGCCCGATCCGGCCCCAGCGACAGCGTGACCGCGGCGTCCTGCACGCGCTCGGCCAGGCCGCCTGCCAGCCGTTGCCACAGCCGCAGCTCGACGTCGCGGGCCAGCTCGAACGAGGCGCCGACCCGCACGTCCGCACCACCTGAGGTGAGCACGAGCGCCACGTCGGCCGGACCGTCGCGAGCGCTCAGGTAAGCCCGCGCCCGCGGTGGCCTGGTGTCGCCCACGGCCAGGTCGGCCCGCAGGCGACCCCCCTCGGCGGACCGCTCGACCAGCTCCAGCAGCCAACCCCGGCGCTCGTCGCGCGAGAGCGTCAGCGGCGGCCGCAGGTCGGCCAGCAACGCTTCGCTCAATACCAGCAGCGGCGGCAGCGGCAACCGCACGGTCTCGAGCAGCAGCGTCCCGTGCTCGACCTCGACCACGCCGGTGACGAGCGCGTACCGCACCACCCGCCCCTGCAACCGCACCCCCGCCTCCGCCGGCGGGCAGTCGCAGGTGCTGAGGACGACGTCCTCACCCTCCAAGCTGGTGCCGTCGAATCGCGCCGCCTGCAGCTCCAAGCGCAGCGACGGCGTCGCCACCGACACGCGTCGCGCATGCAGCACGCCATCGGTCACCACCAGCTCGAGGCGCTCGGCCAGCCCCACCAGCCCCTCCCCCACCAGCGTCGCCCGCTCCAGGCGCACCCGTTGCCCCGTCGCCTCGAGCACCTCCGCGCCCAACAACCATGGACCGGAGCGGACCTCGGCGGCCGTTCCGGTCACCCGCGGCGCCGTGCTCAGAGCACGCACGTCGAGCCGCTCGGCGCGGATGGTGATGCGCTCGCCGGCCACCTCGAGGCACACGCCACCGCCGAACTGGACGGCGTCCGCGGCGCGATCGGTGCGAAGCTCCTCGAACACCACGCGCCCCACGTCCTCGATGGTGAACTCGCTGGCACCCGGCACCACCGCGCAGGTGTCGGCCCAGGCCACGCCCGAAGCCACGCCCCAGACGACGGCGACCAGCGCGAACGCCAGGGAGCGCGAGCGCCATGCCGAGGTCACGCCCCGTGACAGCCCAGGCCGCCGCGCGGCCCCGAGGCGGGCTCGCTTCACCCGCCGCCCACACCCTGCAGTCGGGCCTCCAGGTCGTCATCGAGGTCGGTGCTGGCGTCGTAGCCAGCCAGCGAGCCGTCGGCCTCGAAGGCCGGCGTCAACTGCAAGGGTGCGCCGTCGGCATCGGCCCGTAGCGTCAGCGGACCGTCTTCGTACCGGTACGGCGGCAGCACCAACAGCCGGCCCCCGTCGGCCTCGTACCAGACCGCCTCGGCCTGCAGCACGGGCACCTCGCTGCGCACGCCGCCGTACGCCAGCAGCCAGCCGACGCCCGCCTCGAAGCGCACGGCGTCCGCCTCGACCGCGCCCTGCTCGGTCCCGATCACCACACCACCCTCGGCGTGCAGCTGCTGGGCAGCGAGGTCGAGCGTCAGGTGCGGCGCCGACACGTGCCCGAACGGCCCGTGCGCCAGCGCATCACGCGCCTCCAAGCGCTCCCCTTCGCGGTAGCGCAACCACGGCGCCTCGAGCTGCACCCCGCTACCGCGGTCGACCACCGTGCCACCGTCCGGCAGTTCCGTGTAGCCCGTCGCCAGGTCGAGCCGCTGGCTGCCGTGGGCGGTGACGCTGAGCTCGGCGAACGGGCTCGCCTCCTGCGCAGCGAGCGGGGCCAGCATCGAGAGCGCCGCCACGGCACCGAGCAGGACGATGAGGAGGATGCGCCTTCGCATACGGTCAATCTACCCGGCAGCCGAGCCGACGATCTGGGGAACGGGTGAAGCGACGCTCACGTCCGGTTCACGATGCCCGCGTCGCGGGCGCCGCCGGCGACGCTTCGGGGAGGAGCGTGAACACGAAGGCGTCGTCGAACGGTCGCCGCGCCAGCAGGGCCTCGGCGCGCGCCAACGGCGTCTGCAGCACCTCGTCCACCGTCTCGGCAACGCTGCGCACGCGGCCACGGTCGAGGAAGGAGCTCGCGACCGACACCAGCCGTCCCATCGGCGTCTCACCGCGCAGCGTGAGGCCCGTGGCGAGGCTGCGCTGCGCCTGCTCCCAGCTCGCGCTCGGCACACCCTCGGCCTGGACCCGCGCCAGCGCGTCACGCATCAGCTCGAGCACGCGCGGCAGGTCGTCCGGGGCGCAGCCGAGGTAGGCCTGGAGGCTGCCGAACCCGTCCGCGGGATCGTGCCACACCACCGCACTGTCCGCCAGGCCCGGCTCGACCAGCGTCCAGTACAGCAGGCTGTTGTCGTCGTCACCGAGCACGTGGGCGAGCAACGCCGCAGCGGTGCGGTCAGGATCGGCCCGGCCGACGCCGGGCGCGAACAGCGCCGCGTGAGCGCGCGTCAGGCTCGGCTTGGTGGTGCCGTCCTCGCCGCCGCGGCAGCTCGGCGGGCTGGTGTCGCGCGGGTCGGCGCGGCCCTCCCAACCGCGCGTGAGGCGTTCGAGCTGGCGCAACGCCGCCGCCCAGTCGTAACGCCCGCTCAGCACCACCAGCTGGTTGTCGGGCGTGTAGCGGCGCTGCCAGTAGGCCCGCACGCGCTCGCGCTCGAGGCCCCGCAGGGAGGCCTCGGTGCCGAGCACGCCGCGGCCGTACGGGTGCTCGCCGTAGTACGTGCTCGCCCCACGCTCGAACACCAGCGCGTCGGGACGGTCGGCGTACATCGCGATCTCCTCGAGCACCACCTTGCGCTCCAGCTCGACGTCGTCGCTCCGCAGCGCGGGGCGCAGCATCGCGGTGAGGAGCGTCAGCAGCTGCGGTCCGTTCTCGGGCAGCACGGCGCCGTAGTACACCGTCCGCTCCTCGGAGGTGAAGGCGTTGTAGCGCGCGCCCAAGGCGTCGAAGGCGCGCGAGACGTCGCCGCCGCTGCGGCTCTCGTCGCCCTTGAAGCACAAGTGCTCGAGGAAGTGCGACACCCCGTGTTCCTCGGCGCGCTCGTCGCGCGATCCGGTCTCGACCACCACGCCCACGGCCACCGACGCGGCGGCCGGGTTGTACTCGCCGACCACCCGCAGGCCGTTGCCCAGCTGCTCGGTGTCGATCCGTAGGGCGTCGGCCGGTACCGTCACGCGCGCGCCTCGAGCGGCACGGTCGCGGCCGGCACGGCGGGCCCGAGGGCCGCCTCGGACAGCGCCACGGGCCCCAGCGTCACCGTCGTGAAGGTCGGCTCGGCCGAGGCCGCCAGGTGCTCGTTCACGTCCTCCAGCGAGAGTCCCGCGAGGGCCTGGTCGACCTCGTGCAAGCCTCGCGGCCGGCCCAGGTGGAGCACGTCGCTGGCGAGCCGCGAGGCGCGGGCCCCGGAGGCTTCACCCGACATGACCAAGGAGGCCCGCAGCTGCACCCCGGCACGCTCGAACTCGTCGCGCTCGACGCCGTCGCGCAAGCGCCGGATCTCGCTCGCCACCACCTCGAGCGTCTCGGCGGCCCGCTCGGGCGTGGTCGCGGCGCGCGCCGCCAGGTAGGCGTGACCACGCACGACACGCGTTCCCGCCGACACGCCGTACACCAGGCCGCGCTTCTCGCGCACCTCGCTGAACAGGCGCGCGCCCATGTTGCCGTCGAGCACCGCCAAGGCCAGCTGCTGCGGGTACCAGCCGGGCTCGCCGGGCCCGACCAGCGGCGTCGCCAAGCCGATCTGCACCTGGGCGCTCTCGGCCTCGATGCTGCTAGCGTGCGGCGACCGCCGGCGCGGTTCGGGCAGCGGCCGTGAGGGACCCTGCCACACACCGAAGTAGTTCTCCAGCAGGGCCATGAAGGGCTCGGGATCGAGTCCTCCGGCAACCGCCAACACCGCGCCGCCAGGACCCAACCGCGCCTGCGCGTCGCGGCGGACCGCCGCCGCGCTCAACGCCTCCAGGTGGGCCTCGAGACCGTAGGCGCTGCGACCATGGTGACTAGCGAAGTACGCCGCGACCAAGGCCTCGCCGGCCCGCTGCGCGGGCGTGTCCAGCGCCGCGGCGAGGTCTTGCAGCGCCAACGCGCGGACGTTCTCGAAGGTGTCGTCGGAAAGGCCCGGGGCCTTTACTACGTCGGCCAGCAGCGGCAGCACGGCGGCCGCGTCGCGCCCGAGGAAGGCCGCCGAGAGGCTCAGCATCTCGCGCCCGACGCCGCCACCGCGGCGCACCCCGAGCGCGTCGAGCGCGGCCGCTTGGGCGCGAGCATCGCGCCCAGCTGCACCGCGCTGCAGCCACTCGGACAGCAGCGCAGCAGCGCCGATGCCGTCGTCCGGGTCGTTGGCGGCACCGATCGGCAGCAGCAGGCTCGAGCTGACGGTCGCGAGCCACGGCATCGGCTCGACGACGACCCGCAAGCCGTTGGGGAGCGTGCGGTCGAAGAGCGTGGGGGCTGGTTTCGTCACGCCGGGGAGGATAGCACCGGCACCTGGCGCGGGGCGTCGCGGACGCCGCCTCAACCAGGCGCTGGGCGTCGCGGCCGCGGCCCCCGCCTGCCCCGAGGTGGGCAAGACGCCGCCTCAACCAGGCGCGATGGTCAGCTCGCTGACCAGCGACGGTCGCGGCAGCTCGAGGAGCGCCACCACCTGCGCGGCCACGTCCTCGGGCCGGACGAAGCGCCCTGGCTCGTAGGCCTTCGCCTCAGCCTCGTGCACGGCCGCCTGCATGGGCGTCGCCGTCCGCCCCGGATAGAGGCTGGTGACGCGCAGCGCCGGCTCCTCCTGGCGCAGCGCGTCGGCCACGGCGCGCAGCCCGAACTTGCTGGCGGCGTAGCCCGACCAGCCCGGGTTGGCGCGCTGACCGGCGGTGGAGTTCACCATCACCACGTGCCCTCGGGCCTCGCGCAAGGCCGGCAGCAGCGCCCGCGTCAAGGCGTACGGGGCGCGCAGGTTGAGCGCGATCTGCGCGTCGAAGGCGGCCATGGGCACCTCGCCGAGATGGCCGAGGTGGATGGTCCCGGCGGCGTGCACGAGCGCGTGGAGCGGTCGCCCGTCCACCGCGGCCGCAACGCGCTCCACCCCCTCGTCGCCGGCGAGGTCGGCGAGGCACACGTCGATCCGCGCCTCGGGCGCGGCGCGCGCCGCCGCGGTGCGGCGACTCCGCTCGCTGCGCTCGGCGTCGCGACCCTGCAAGACCAGCGACCAGCCGGCAGCCGCCAAGGCCACCGTGCTGGCCGCCCCCATGCCGCTCGAGGCGCCCGTCACGAGCGCCAACTTCGGCGCACCAGCGCCACCCATGAACGCGGCCGCGCCCCGCAGGTCGTCGCTGTCAGCGCTCATGAACGCACCTCCACGGTCAGCTCAGCGGCCGCCGCGACGAAGGCCCGGGTGGCGCGCGTCAGGTCACCGCTGCCCGCCAAGGAGGTGCCCACCAGCACCGCGTCGGCCAGGCCCGCAACCGACGCCACGGAAGCGCCGTCGCCGTACCCCGACTCGGCCACCCACACGGCCTGGTGCCCGCTCGCGCGGCCGCGGCGGAGCAGCCGCGGGGCGGTCTCCAGGTCGATCGCCAGGCTGCGCAGGTCACGGTTGTTGACGCCCACGAGCTCCGCCCCCAGCGCGCAGGCGGCGTCGAGCTCGGCGTCGTCGTGGACCTCGACGAGGGCGTCGAGCCCGAGCGCGCGGGCGGCCGCCAGGTAGTCTCCCAACGCCTCGCCCAGCAACGCCACGATCAACAGCACCCCGGCGGCGCCGTCGGCGCGCGCCTCGTGGAGCTGCGACGGATGCACGACGAAATCCTTTCGCAGGATGGGCAACGCCACGTTCTGGGCCACGCGCCGCAGGTGCTCGCGAGCGCCGCCGAAGTGCCGTGGCTCGGTCAGCACCGACAGCGCCGCCGCGCCGCCTGCGGCGTACGCCTGGGCGGCGGCGACGGGATCGAGCGCGGCGATCGGTCCACGCGAGGGCGAAGCCCGCTTGACCTCGGCCAGCAGCGCCATACCGGGTCCCACCAAGGCCCTCCGCAAGCGCCCCCGAACGGTCTGCGGGGCGGCCTCCGCCACGTCCGTCGGCACGGCTCCGGTGGCGCTGGGAGCGGCGCCCGCTGCGTCTGCAGGGGCGGCCTCGGCAGGGACGACGGCCTCGACCTGGGCGTAGTCGGCCGCCCGTTCGCGGCCGATCCGACCGAGCACGCCGGGCACCTGTGCCAACCAGGCCGGCGTCAGCGGCGCAGGCCACGGCGTCCGGGCGCCCACGCGCTCAGTACGTGTGGAAACCACGCGCGCCCCCAGCCTCGCCCCAGACGACCTCCACGTCGTCGACGTAAGCGTGCGTCGGTCCGTTGCGGACATGCACCAGCAAGACCTCCAGCGCCTCGCGCGGGCCTTCGGCCATCACCTCGACGCGCCCGTCCGGCAGGTTCTCGGCGTGGCCGGCCACGCCCAAGTCGCGCGCGTGCCGCTGCACGAAGGCGCGGTAGCCGACCGCCTGCACGCGACCGCGCACCAAGGCGGTGAGGCGCTCGCGACGATCGCTCGATGTGGCTTCGCTCATACCGCACATGCTACCGCGGCTGCTCATCTTCGGGTGCTACCCTCGCTTCGTGACGACGGCCCTCCAACGTCGGCTGGGACGCGCTCGGCCTGGCGGCGGGGGGCGTTCGCCGCACACCCCCTGATGACGCGCCGCAGCCTCCTCACCCTCGCCGCGCTCACCCTGGCAGCGCTTGCGGTGGGGCTCCTACCTGGGCACCCGGGCGTGCGCGACGCGCTGCTCGAGCGTGCGCTGACACCGCTGGCTGACACGGGCATCGAGGTCGCCTACGCCAGCAGCGGGGGCAACCTGTGGCGTGGCGTGCGCTTGGAGCAGGTTCGACTGCGTGGCGAAGGGTTCGACCTGCGTAGCGACACACTCGCGTTGGGCTGGTCGTTGGCTCCGCTGGTGACCTGGGAGCTGCCGCTGCGCCTGGTGCTCGGCGTGCTCGAGGGCGATGTCGACGTGGCCCGCACGCTGGCCGGCCTCCCCCCGCCGGCCGAGCCGAGCGAAGCCGGCTGGCCGCTGCCGCGCCTGCGCTGGCAGGACGTGCGGGTGGAGCGTGCCGACGTCCGCGTCGCCGAGGTGCCCTTCAGCCTGCCCGACCTGCAGCTCCAGGACGTCGCCATCGATGGCGGCGACGACGACCTGGCGCTCCAGGCGCGGGTGGTCACGGCCGAGGGCGAGATCGCCCTGGTCGGCCGCGCCGACACGGCGCGCGGCCTGGTCGAGATCGACGTCCGCTCCGCCGACGCCCGCGTGGCGCGGCAATGGTGGGACGGCATCACGGGCGGGACGCTGCGTGGCCATGTCCGCCTCGACGCCAGCGGCGTCAGCGCCGAAGGCGTCGTGGAGGACGGCAGCATCGAGGCGTTCGGCACGGTCGTCGAGGCCATCGACGGTCCGTTCCGCTGGGACGGCGCCCGCGTCGAGGCGCTGCTGTCGGGCCTTGCGCTGGGCGGCACGCTGATCGCGGACGCCGTCGTGGACGTACCGGCACAGCGCTGGAGCGCACGCGGCGAGGCCGAGGCCGACGCGGGCCTGTTGACGCAGGCGTTGTGGGCCCTGGGCGCCGAGGGCACGCCGCCGGACGTCAGCGGGCGCGCGCGCGCGACGCTGGACGTCTCGGGCTGGGAAGCGGTCACGCTGTACGCCGACGGCGTCGTCGACGGCAGCGTGTACGGCGTCGAGTTGCGCGACCTGGCGACCGAGGTGCGCTCGTCGGACGGCGTCTTGCAGGTCCACGGTGATGGCATCCTGGCGAACGGGCGCGTGGTCGTCGACCTCGTCAGCGAGGCAGGTGTCGTCGACCTCCGCGCCGGGCTGCAGGACGCTGCCTGGGGCGCGCTGCGGGTGGACGACCTGCAGGGCAGCCTGCGCCTGGGCCAGGTCCAGGCCGGCAGCGCGCGCCTGGTCGGCAGCGTCGCGCTGGCCGACGGCCTCCCCCTGACGGCCGACCTCAGCCTCGACGCCGACGGGGCCGCGCTCCTGCTCGAGGCCGGTGACGTCGACGGTCCCCGCCTGCACGGGAACGTGCTGGCCGAGCGGCTCGCCGGCGACGCCGAGCTCGCTGGCGAGCTCCGACTGGAGCTGCCCGAGGCCCTCTGGCAGGATGGGCCGCCCGACCTCACCATCGCACCGGCCGGGATCCTGGCTCGACCGGCGCTGACGCTGGAGGTCCGCGGCGACGCGCCGGTGGCGCCGCAGCTGGCACCCTGGCGCAACGATCTCGACCTGCGCGGCAGCGTGCAGGCCATCCTCGGTCCCGACGGGCTCAGCCTGAGCGGCGCCTTGGGTGCGCTGGCGCTCGACGGCGTCGTCGGCGACGAGGCGGCGCTCGCGCTGTCGCTGCCGGCCACGCAGCTGTCGGGCCCGGTGGCGCTGGCGCTGCCAGCCCTGGCGCTGTCGCTGACCGGGGACGAGGACGGCTGGGCGCTGCGCGAGGCCGATGGCGCGCTCGCGCTCGTGCTCGGCGACGCCTGGCGCCTCGACGTCGACGGCCTGCCGCTGCGGCTCGAAGGGCAGCCGCTGACGCTGCATGCAGCCGCTGAACGCCCAGCCGACGGGGCCTGGCGCGGCAGCGCCGAGGTCGTCGGCGCCGAGGTCGTCGGCCCAGCCCCCGGCGAGCCTGCCCTCGACCCCTCTGCGAGGCTGCGCGCCACGCTGCTGCTGCACGAGGACGGACGCCTGGACGCGACGCTCGATGTGCCGGCCGGCACCGCGCTGGGCCCCTGGCGCCCCGCGCTCGACGGCGCGGCCGAGGCCACCTACACGCCGGCTGACAGGGCGCTGCAGGCCAGCGGCCGCGTGGGCGAGATGGCGCTGCGCGCCCAGTGGCGCGACGGTGAAGACGACGATGAAGGCGACGGCGGTGGCAGGCTCGAGGCCGTGCTCGAGGCTGCGGGCGAGCGGCTGACGCTGACCTGGTCCGCGGCCGCATGGACGCTCGACGGTGCCGTGGCGGCGTCGCCGCTGGCAGCCGTCCTCGGTGCCGGCGACGGCTGGGAAGGCCGTCTCGTCGGCCGCCTCGAGGCCCGCGGCGTTGGCCTGCCGACGGGCGGGGCGGTGCTGGAGCTGCAGGCGCCGCTGCCGGTCGAGGGCTGGCTCGAGGCCGACGGCAGCACCGTCTCTGCCCGCCTGCTGGGCGACCTGGGCGTCGAGACGCTGGAGCTCAGCGGCCAGCTCGCGCCGGAGCTGGCGCTGGTCGCGCAGTTCGGGCCGCTCGGCCCGATCGCGCTCGACGCCCGCGGCGGCGGCGGCAGCGGCACCCTCCCGGCGTTCGAGCTCGGCCCCCTCACCATCCCCACCAACGACTGGCACGCCACCATCGACCCCACCACCAACAACGCCACCCTCACCCACGGCACCAACACCCTCACCCTCGACTGGACCGACCAAC
>PXAU01000222.1 GCA_003567075.1 Trueperaceae bacterium | reverse complement strand
TCGTCGAAGTAGTGGTCCCAGGTGATGAACTCGCGTGCTGGACCACCCTCCTCCAGCACGATCGTGCGGCTGCCCCAGACCTGCGCCTCAGGAAAGTGGACGCGTTCCTCGAGCACGAAGTGCGGCCGTGGGCTCCAGAACGAGGACGACGCCTCGTACGTCCAGCGCCGCTCCTCGGTGAGCGATCGGCACAACCCGCGACCGTGCACGTCGAAGACGAACGTCCCACCCGGCCGGAGCGCGGCGCGCACGCGATCGAACAGCACGGCGCGCTCGTTCGGAAGCAGCGCGCCGACGTCACAGTAGATGCACACCGCGACGTCGTACCCGTCACCCAACGCGTCCACCAGGTAGTTCGCTTGCCGGTACGTGATGTCGCGGTGAGCACGCCTGGCGGTCTGGCGGGCGTGCTCCAGCGACAGCGTCGAGACGTCGATCCCCGTCACGGCGAAGCCGGCATCGTGGAAGCGCTCGGCGTAGAGGCCGGGGCCGCAGCCCAGGTCGAGCAACCGGCCGCGCAAGGGGCGCAGCCCTGCGATCCAGGCGACCGTGCGCTCGATGGTGACGGGATTGCGGCTCGCAGCATCGCTGCTCGGATCGAGGTGCGCCGCGAGCAGCCCGCGTGCGACGTGCTCGTCGGTCCAGAGGAAGGCGTCGCTGCGGGCGTGGAGGCGGAGTCGATCGCGCACGGGGCGGCCGGCCGATCTCAGCCCCGCGACACCGGCTCGATGCCGTGCAGCGGGAAGACGGTGCGTTCGATCTTGCGCAGGGTGGCGTCGATCGCGGCGTCCACCTCACCGCGGCGGCCGGCGTCGGAGAGGAGCGTCCGATCGCGCAGACCACCGGACCAGTCGGTGGTCTCGAGCATCACCCCGCCCATGCCGATGCTCATGGCGTCGTGGTCCTCCTGATCGCCGCACAGCACGCTCCAACAGAGCGCCCAGCCGCGCACCGTGTTCTCGACGTGGTAACCGCCGCCACCAGTGGCCAGAATCGGCTTGCCCAAGCGCCGCACCCGCTCGACCACGTCGGCGTAGGCGTTGTTGGAGAGCTGCAGGTGCGCCAGCGGGTCGCCCGCGAGGGCGTCCATGCCGAGCTCCAGCACGATCACGTCGGGATCGAAGGCCTCGATCAGCGGCTGCGCGCCACGGGTGTACACGTGCACCCAGGCTGCGTCGTACGTGCCGACCGGCAGCGGGAAGTTGACGCTGTAGCCACGGCCTGCGCCGTGACCGATCTCGACCTCGAAGCCGGTGCCAGGGAAGAGCGTCGTGCCGCTCTGGTGCAGCGACACCGTCATCACGTCGTTGCGTTCGTAGAACGCGTCCTGCACCCCATCGCAATGGTGCGCGTCGAGGTCGAGGAAGAGCACGCGCTTGCCGGCATCGGTCATGCGCAAGCAGGCCAGCACGATGTCGTTGACGTAGCAGAAGCCGCCGGCGCGGCCGGCGTGGGCGTGATGGAAACCGCCCGAGGGGTTGAAGGCCACCTCGGCCTCACCGGCGAGGAGCACCTCCGCGGCGGTGACCGAGCCGCCCGCGGCGAGGCTCACGTAGTCGAGCATGCCAGGGAAGAGCGGGCAATCGGGGGTGCCGAGCCCCATCCACAAGGCCGACAGGTCGTGCTCGCCCCGGCCCGCGCGATCGAGCGCGTCCAGGTAGCGCGGCTCGTGGAAGCGCTCGAGTTGCTCACGGGTGAGCTTCACGGGCGCGACCACACGCCGGTCCACGCCCTCCAGCAAACCCATGCTCTGCAGCTTGCGATAGGTCATGCCGGCGCGTGCCGTGTTGAAGGGGACGGCTTCCGGGTACCCGCCCTCGTCGAGGTCGTCGGTGTGGACGAAGACGTTCACGACACCGGCCCCGGGTGGGGCTGGTCGTCGCGCAGGGCGGCCGCCGCTGCTGCGGCGGTGGAACGATGGGGAGCGCGCATGCCGCACGCTATCACGGGCTCAAGCCGCGGCCCGAGGGCCGGCGGGGCTGACGAACGTCCTACGAGACGCACGTGCCGGTCCGGTACCATGATGGGCGCCGCCCTCGGTACGGGCGGCCTTGGAGGCTCGTCCACATGCGCAGCGCGTTGATGTACCCCGAATCCATCGCCGTGATCGGAGCGTCGCGCACACCCGGCAAGGTCGGGTACGCGATCGTCGCCAACCTCAAGGAGAGCGGCTTCGAGGGCCCGATCGTCCCCGTCAACCCGGCGGCCGACACGGTGCTCGACCTGCCCTGCTACCCGGACCTGGCGACCTACGGCAAGCCGATCGCCATGGCCGTCGTGGCCGTGCCCACGCAGCACGTGCAGGGCGCCGTCGAGAGCGCGATCGACGCGGGCGCGAAGGCCATCATCGCGATCACCGCCGGCTTCAAGGAGGTGGGCGCCGAAGGCGCGCAGCTCGAGCACGAACTGGAGCAACTCTGCACCTCGCGCGGAGTGCAGCTGCTCGGCCCGAACTGCCTGGGGCTCATCAACACCGATCACGCCATGAACGCCTCCTTCGCCAAGCACACGCCCAGGCCGGGCAACATCTCGGTCATCTCGCAGTCCGGAGCGCTGTGCACGGCGATCCTGGACTGGGCCGAAGCCCGCCACCTGGGACTGGCCAAGCTCATCAGCATCGGCAACAAGGCGCAGCTCGACGAGACCGACTTCCTCAGCGCGCTGGCCAAGGACGAGCAGACGAGCGTGATCGTCGGCTACCTCGAGAGCATCGCCAGCGGCGACGACTTCATCCGGGCAGCCCAGCAGGCGACCCAGCACAAGCCCGTGATCGTCTTCAAGGCCGGCACCACCGACGCGGGCGTGAAGGCCGCCTCGTCGCACACCGGCAGCCTGGCCGGGGCCGACATCGCCTACGGCGCCGCCTTCGCACGCTCCGGCGTCATCCGGGCCGACACGTTCGAGGCCATGTTCGATTACGCCACCGCCTTCGCCATGCAGCCGCTACCCAAGGGCATGCGCGTGGCGATCATCACGAACGCGGGCGGCCCCGGCATCATGGCGGCCGACGCGGTCGAGGATTCGGGCATGAAGGTCGAGCCGCTGGCGTACACCGCCGAAGCGCTGCGCGAGCACCTGCCGGCCGCAGCCAGCGTCGGCAACCCCATCGACGTGCTCGGCGATGCCGACCCGCAGCGCTACGTCATGGCGGTGAACGCCGCCCAGGACGACCCCGACGTCGACGGCATCGTGGTGATCCTGACGCCCCAAGCGATGACAAACCCGGCCGAGACGGCCCGCGCCATCGCCGGCTGCAACCGCGGCGAGAAGCCCATCCTGGCCTCGTTCATGGGTGGCGCCGACGTCATGCCCGGCCGCGCCGAGTTGGTGGCCGCCAACCTGCCGGACTACCCCTCGCCCGAGCGCGCGGTGGCCGCGCTCCGCGCCATGGTCGACTACAACGCCTGGCTGCAACGGCCGCCGCGGGTGATCACGCGCTTCAAGGTGAACCGCCGGCGGGTACAGCGCATCCTCCAGCGCCACCTCCGCACCGGGCAGTACCAGGTCGGCGAAGCGCACGCCAAGGACATCCTGCGCGCCTACGGCTTCGACGTGCCACCGGGGCAGTTGGCGATGCACGCCGACGATGCCATCGAGGTGGCCGAGCGCATCGGTTACCCGGTGGCGATGAAGATCGCCTCACCCGACATCGTCCACAAGTCCGACATGGGCGGCGTGCGGCTCGACCTGGGCTCCGGCAGCGACGTGCGCGACGCCTACGACCTGATGATGATGCGGGTTCGCCAGCGTGAGCCGAACGCCCGCATCGAGGGCGTCTACGTCGAGTCCATGGTGGGGCGCGGACGCGAGACGATCGTGGGCATGACCCGCGACCCGCAGTTCGGGCCCATGCTGATGTTCGGCCTCGGCGGCATCTTCGTCGAGGTCATGAAGGACGTCACCTTCCACATCGCCCCCATCACGCAGGACGATGCGCTGCAGATGCTGCGCTCGACGAAGTCCTACGAGCTGCTGCGGGGCGTGCGCGGCGAGGCCAGGGTCGACATCAACGCCATCGCGACGGCCTTGCAGCGCATCAGCCAGTTGGTGACGGACTTCCCGCAGATCAAGGAGATGGACATCAATCCCTTCATCGTCGGCAGGGTCGGCAGCGGCTCCCTCGCGGCCGACGCACGCATCACGCTGCAGGAACCCGGGGCCAACGCATGACACGCAACGCCACGTTCGACCTCGACTGGCAGTCGACGTACGAGGACATGATCGAGACCGGCGCGAAGGCCCTGGCTCGCGTCCGCTCCGGACATCGGGTCTTCGTGGGCACCGGCTGTGCCCAGCCGCTCCACCTTGTGAAGGCGTTGGTGGCGCGCGCCGACGAGCTCGAGGACATCGAGATCATCCACCTGCTGACCTTCGGCGAGGCGCCGTACGCCACGAAGGACATGGCCAAGACGTTCCGGGTCAACAGCTTCTTCATCGGCGAGAACGTACGCGAGGTGATCCAGGAGGGCTATGGCGCGTACACGCCGGTGTTCCTCTCCGACATCCCGCGGCTGTTCGACCGCGGCCAGGTGCCGCTCGACGTGGCCCTCATCCAGGTGTCGCCACCCGACGAGAACGGCTTGTGCTCCTTCGGCATCTCCGTCGACATCGTCAAGTCGGCTGCCGAGAACGCCTCGCTGGTCATCGCCCAGGTGAACCCCAAGATGCCGCGCACCCACGGCAACGGCACCATCCACGTGCACGAACTCGACGTGCTGGTGCCGGTCGAGGACGACCTCATCGAGTACCGCTCGCCGGAGCCGACGGACGCCACGCATCGCATCGGCGAGTTCGTTGCCGGGCTGGTCGAGGACGGATCGACCCTCGAGGTCGGCATCGGCCGCATTCCCCATGCGATCATCCAGCAACTCAAGGACAAGCGCGATTTGGGCATTCACACCGAGATGTTCACTGACTCGATGATCGACCTGGTGGAGGCCGGCGTGGTGACGGGGCGGCACAAGTCGTTGGACCGCAAGCGCGTGGTGGCCAGCTTCTGCGTCGGCTCGCAGCGGCTCTACGACTACGTCCACGACAACCCCACCTTCGCCTTCCACCCCACCGAGTACGTCAACGACCCCTTCGTGAT
>PXAU01000375.1 GCA_003567075.1 Trueperaceae bacterium | reverse complement strand
CGGTCGCCCATGCGGTAGCGGGCACGGGTGTGCTTGCCCATCAGCATGAGCTGGTCCTCCAGGAAGAGGTAGTAGTCGTCGTCGAGGTTGGAGACGTGCATCAGACCCTCGACGCCGTTCGGGAGCGCCAGGAACACGCCGAAGTTGGTGACGCCCGACACCGTGGCGCTGAAGGCTTCACCGACGTGGTCGCGCGCCCAGACGGCATGGAAGTACTTCGTGAGGTCGCGCTCGGCCTCCTCGGCCACCCGCTCGCGCGTGCTCACGTGCTCCGCCAGGCTGGGGAAGTCGTGGCGCAGGCGCTGCTTGAGGGTGGGCGCCAGCCGGTGCTGGAGCATGGCCCGCAGCACACGGTGCACCACCAGATCCGGGTAGCGCCGGATGGGGCTGGTGAAGTGGAGGTAGTGCTCGAACGCCAAACCGTAGTGGCCAAGGCTCTCGCTGGAGTAGCGGGCCTGCTTCAAGCTGCGCAGCAAGAGCGTGTTCACGAGCTGCGCCTCGGGCTTGCCGGCGGCTTGGCGCAGCACCGCCTGCAGGTCGTGCGGTCGCGGGTCAGTTAGGTCGATCTGGTAGCCGAGCCGCTGCAACGCCTTCTGCAGGATCTGGATCTTCTCGGTGCCGGGTTCCTCGTGCACGCGATAGAGCGTCGGCAGGTCGCGCTTGCGCATCTCCTGGGCCACCAACCGGTTGGCCAGCAGCATCATCTCCTCCACCAGCTGCCGAGCGGCGTTGCTCGACACGGGTGTCAGGTGCAGGTCGCCACGCTCGTCGACGTCGACCTTGGCTTCGGTGAAGTCGAAGTCGAGCGCGCCGGCCCCGAGCCGCTGCGACCGCAGCGTCTGGCTGAGATCGAGCAGCAGCTTGACGTCACGCTCGAGCTTGCGCTTGCCCACCGGCATGCGACCGCCCTCGGCGAAGGTCTGGACGTCGTCGTAGGTGAGCCGCGCGTCGGACTGGATGACGGTCTCCTTGAACGCGACCTTCGTGACCTCGCCCTCGCGGGTCAACTCGACGAAGCACGACAGCGCCAAGCGGGCCTCGCCCTCGACCAGTGAGCAGATGCCGTTGGAGAGCTCCTCCGGCAACATCGGCAGCACCTTGCCGGGCAGGTAGACGCTGGTGGCGCGCTCGAGCGCCTCGCGATCGAGGCTGGTGCCCTCGGCCACGTAGTAGCTCACGTCGGCGATGTGCACGCCCACGCGCACGTGCTGCGCCTTGCCGCGCCCCCCAAGCCGCTCCACCGAGAGCGCATCGTCGAAGTCCTTGGCGTCGCTGCCGTCGATGGTGAAGATGGGGACCGCGCGGACGTCGGTTCGACCCGCCAGCATCTCGCCGTCCACGTTCGGCGGCACCGCCGCGGCCTCGGCCAGGGTGTCGGGATCGAAGGCGTCCTTGAGGCTGTACTTGACGATGACCGCGCGGGTCTCGACCGCCGGGTCGTCGGCGTCACCGAGGACCTCGGTCACCTCGGCGAAGGGCTCGCGCTCACCCGAGGCCTCGGGCCAGACCATGCTGCCGACGATGCGGACACCCGCGTCGAGCGTCCCCACCGAATCGGGCAACAGCAGGATGCGCTCGCGCAAGCGCACCGAGTCGGGCCGCAAGATGGCGTACCCCTGCGCGTACTCGAGCGTGCCCACCACGCGGGCGTGGCCGCGCTCGAGGATGCGCACCACCTCACCCGAAGGGCGGCCGTTGTCGCTCCGGAGCGGCATCGGTCGGGCGAGCACGGTGTCGCCGTCCCAGGCGCCGGCCAGCCGCTCGGCCGGCACGAACAGGTCCTTCACGTCGCTGCGCTCGCTGAGCACGAAGCCGTACCCGCCGGCCGTCACCTGCAGCCGGCCGCGAACCAGGTTCATCTCCTCGGGCAGGCCGTACGTGCGCCTGCGCGTGCGCACCAGGCGGCCTTCGTCCGCCAGATCGGCGAGCACCTGATGCAAGGCTGCGCGGTCCTCTACCTCCAGACGCTTCTGCACGTCTTGCACGTGCCACGGGCGCTCGGGGTGCTGCTGGAAGAAGTGGAAGACCTGCTCACGATCGACGCTGCTCATCTGCCGTTCAGTGTAGCCCGACCTGGACGTGACCCCCCGCTCACGTAGACTCGCGCATGGACGACGACGTGGTGGCCGTGTACCTGACCTTCCCCGACGAAGCCTCTGCCGAGCGCGTCGCTCGTGCGTTGGTCGACCGCCGTTTGGCGGCGTGCGTCAACGTCGTACCGGGTGCTCGCTCCTTCTACCGCTGGCAAGGCGCCGTCCAGGCGGATCCTGAGGTGCTGGCGGTGGCGAAGACGCGCGCGAGCACATTGCCTGCGCTCACCGCCGCGGTCCAGACCCTGCACCCCTACGAGGTGCCATGCGTGGTGGCCTATGCGGCGCTGGGCGGGCTCGAGGGGTACCTCGACTGGGTCCGTTCCGAGGCGAGCGGTCCCGGGTCCACCGGCGACGACCGCGAGGGGGCCGCGGACCCGCCGGAGCCGTGAACGCCGGACGAGAAAACCGGCCCGCGCCAGCCTTTGGCGTCGTCGCGGCCGCCGGCGCCCTCGACCCGTGGCGTCATGCTGCCCGGGTCAGCGCGCAGCTGGGCTGGTGGGCCCTGGCAAGCGTGCTGGTCGGCGCCGCGCTCCTGCTGACGCCGGAACGCGCGTTCGGAACGCTCGCGCCGGTCGCGTTCGCCTTCGGCCTGCAGTGCCTGATATGGGGTGCGATCGATGGCGTCATCGCGTCGATAGGGGCGCGCGATCTACGTCGCCGGCGCGCCGCGGGCGAACCGCAGGACGTCGCTGCCACACGCGCCTTCGGCCGGCGACTGCGGCGCCTGCTCCGCCTCAACGCCGGACTGGACGTGGTGTACGTGGCGGTCGGCCTAGCGCTGCTGACGCTGTGGCGAACGCCGGAGGGCCTCGGCCACGGTCTCGGCGTCGTCGTGCAGGGCGGCTTCCTGCTGGTCTTCGACGCCTGGCACGGTTGGCGCGTGCGATACCGCAGCGACGAGGCGCACTGAACGCTGGCGCCCGCAACGCGGACGACACGATCGAGAGCGAACGACGCGATCGGGATCAGGCAACGCGATCGGGATCAGGCAACGCCATCGGGATCAGGCAACGCGATCGAGTTCGGCCCGCGGCAACGCCATCAGCGCTTCCCGCGCCGGGCAGGGCGGCAGGCTCGCGAGCGCCGCCGTCGCGGCCTCCACCTCGCCGGCGATGGCGCTCTGGGTGCGGCGGTCACCGCCATGCTGGCGAACCAGTTCGATCAAGCGCTCCACGTCACCCGGATCGCCGGCGTGGCGCCGCACGATCGCCAACGCCTCGGCGTTGCCGTCCTCGATGAGCCCCAAGACCGGCAGCGTGACCTTGCCCTCGCGCAGGTCGCCCCCCACGGGCTTGCCGAGCGTGGCCGGATCGCCGAGCAGGTCGAGGAAATCGTCACGAAGCTGGAAGGCGCGTCCGAAGGCCATGCCGTACGCACGCAGCGCCTCACGGGTGGCGTCGGAGGCGTCCGACACGACCGCCACGCCCTCGACCGCCGCCGCCACCAGCACCGCGGTCTTGCCTTCGATCACGACCTGGTAGGTCGGTCGGTCCCACGTCTCCAACGTGGCCATCTGGAACTGCAGCACCTCGCCCTCGCAGATCCGGGCAGCCGTGTCGGACATGAGCGCGGTGAAGGCACTGGATCCGGTCTTGGCCAGGATGCCAAGCACCCGCGCCAGCATGTAATCGCCCGACATGACGCTGACCACGTTACCGTAGCGACGGAACGCCGCAGCGGTACCGCGGCGCGTGTCGGCGTCATCGATGAGGTCGTCGTGGAGCAGCGAGGCGGAGTGCAGGAGCTCGACCGCCAAGGCGACCCGCATCGTGCTCTCGGCCTCGGCCTCGAGCAGGGCACCAGCTAGGAAGGCCAGGCTGGGTCGCAGGCGCTTGCCGCCGGCACCGACGAGATCGCTGCCGATCGCCTGGATGAACGCGACATCGGAGCGGAGTTCGGCCTCGATGCGTCGCTCGAAGGCAGCCAGTTGTTCGGCGATCAACGGCACCATGACGCGGCACCATAACGCGACGGCGTCCTCCGCCGCGCCTCGCCAAGCACGGTCCTCACACGCCCAGATCGATCGTCGCAGCGGTGTGGCCGCCGAGCGCGAAGGCGAGGCGCTGCAGGCCTCCCAAGAAGTCCACGCCCTCGACGTGGACGCCGTCAGGCACGTGGATCACGGTGGGAGCGAAGTTCAGGATGCCGCGCACGCCCGCCGCCACCAGCACGTCCGCTGCGACCTGCGCTGCCGGGGCAGGCACGGTCAGGAAGGCCATCGAGATGCCATCGTCGCGGACAGCGGCCGGCAACTCGCTCAGGTGCCGCACCACGAGCGGTCCGGCAGCCAGGCCCCCCTTGGCGGGATCGACGTCGAACGCACCGCGCAGGGCGAAATCGTACTCCGCGAAGTTCGGGTAGTCCGCCAGCGCCTGACCGAGTCGGCCCATGCCGACGATCGCAACCGACCACACCCGCGTCAACCCCAGCACCCGCCGCAGCTCGCGCTCCAACGTGGCGACGGCGTACCCCGAACCACGGGTCCCGAAGCGACCGCAGGTGGCGAGGTCCTTGCGGACCTGGAAGGCGCTCGTGCCGGCACGCTCGCCGAGCTCGTCGGAGGAGATCCGTTCCACGCCGGCGGCCGCGAGGTCGGTGAGGACACGCAGGTAGGTGACCAGCCGACCGACGGTGGCCGGTGGGATGAGCGGCGGCATCAGCGCACGAAGCTCTCGATGCCTTGGGCGGCGAGCCGCTGACGCGCCTCACTGCGTCCGGCTTCGTCGAAAGGACCAACCAGCAGCTTGAGCATGCCGTCCTCCCGCACCTCGCTGGTGGCGTAACCGAGGCTGGCGAGCCTGTCGCGGAGCGGTTGCGCGCTCTCGGGGCTGGCGAAGGCGCCCACCTGCAGGTAGCGTGCAGCTGGCGCCGGATCGGCGGTTGGCGTCGGGGCCGGCTCCACGCTCGGCGCTGGTGGCGCCGGGGCTGCCGGCGCTGGCGCTGGCGCCGCTGGGGCCGCCGGGGCTGCCACATCGGGCTCGAAACGGTAGATGACCGGGTCGATGCCGAACCCGCCGGCGCGGATTCGCGCCGCAACGG
>PXAU01000332.1 GCA_003567075.1 Trueperaceae bacterium | reverse complement strand
GCCTGACGCACCGCGTGACCGATGATCACGTCGAGCGCCAGGTCGCCCTCCACCCGCAGTCGTGGGCTGGCATCGGTGAGCGCCGCGAGCGTCTCGAGCGCTTCCAACGAGAGGTGCCGGTACTCGGGTGCCGGGATCCGGTGGAGCAGGTGCTCGACGCGCTGCGCGAAGTTGCGCTCGCCGGCGGTGGTGGCGGCGCGCAGCGCGGCCGAGTCGAGGCGGTTGCGGCGGTCGAGCTTGTCGCCGATCACGAGCGCGTCGGCGTGTTCGAGCAGGCCCCACACCCGCTCGTAGAAGCCCTTGGGGACGCGCATGAGCGCTCCCTCGCGCTGGCGCCAACGCCACCAGCCATCGGCGACGGCTTCGTCCTCGTCGTCCACGAACGTCGATGCCGTCAAGACGGCGTTCGCGCCGGTCGCGAGGCGTAGCGTCTCGGCCCGGCGCTGCGCGTCGCGGGCGGCGTCGAAGGCCGCCAACAGGGCCCGCAGCCGCGCCACCACCTCGGCCGGCGAGCAGCGCATCAGGCGCTCGTAGCCCTCGTCCGGCGTCACGCCGTCCTCCTGCGCCAGCTGCACGGCCAGCAGCTGGATCAGGTGCCCGAGGCGCAGCGTGAGGATGCCGCCGAACAGCTCGGGCTCGCCGCGCACCAGGCTCGAGAGTGCCAGGATCAGCTCCTGCGTGAGCACGCGGTCGCGCGGGTCGTCGCGGCAGTAGCGGTTGATGGTGGCGAGCAGCTCGTCGATGGGGAGCGGCCGCGTGACGGTGGCGCCATCGGCGTAGGCGCGACCCACCACCACCCGGCGCTGCGACACCACCAGGTCGGCGAGCGCGTCGGCCAGGAACGGGTCGACCTTGCCGAGCACCCCGGCGGCCTGCCGCAGCAGGGCCCACGCGCGCGCCTCGCCGGCCGCGGCGTAGGCGTCGTCGAGGAGCGCCCGTACGCTGGCGCCCAACGCGCCGACCCGGTGGTCCAGACCCGCGTGACGCGCCAGCGCCGCCAGCAGCTCGACCTGCTCGGCCAGGTCGCGGCTCTCGGCCAGGCGCGCTTCCAAGACAGCAGGGTCGTGCTCGCGTTCGATGGCGAGCGCGAGATCGGAGGCCAGCGGCGCGCTGCTGGCGGCCTGTGGCAGCCGGCGCGCGGCGGCGCGGGTCGTGAGCAGCGCCTCGGCCTCGTCGCGCCAGTCGTCCAACGCGTCGATGCGCTCCTCGTTCGTCACCAGCAGCAGCTCCGCGAGGCTGCCGAGCCGCACCGGCACGTCGCCCACGCGGCCGGCGCGGGCCTCCGCCAGGAACGTCTCCACGGCTTCGCGGCCGTGCTCGAGGTGCTCACGCGTGAGCAGGATGGTCATGGTGGGCCGCCCGAGCAGCGTCCAGTGCCGGTGCACGTAGGCGATCTCGGCCCGTAGGCGCGCCACCAGCGTGGCCGGGTCCAGCGACAGGTAGAACTCGTGCTGGTCGAAGAGCGCCGGCAGGAACACGTAGCGCTCGCCCCGCAGCCGGTAGGCGCGTGAGGTGGCGAGGCTCTGCAGGCGCCGCAAGGGCCGGCCGCTGAGCCCCAAGCGACGGCAACGCCCCACCTCGCCCAGCGCTCGCGCGAGCGCCAGCGAGCGCCGCACCCGCAGGGGGTCCAGGCGTTCCACCAGCTCGGCCTGCACACCGCGCTCGCCGTAGGCATCGGCCGCCTCGGGATCCGCGGCCAGCAAAGCCAGCTGCACCACCGGTCGGGCGCGCGCCTGCGCGAAGCGGTAGCGGCCCAGCGGATCGAGGTCGGCGGGGCGCAGGAGGCGCGCGCGCAGCATCCGCGCCAAGAGCCACAGGCTCTGCGCCCACACCAGCGGCAGGTTCTCGCCCGGCGCGCGCGGCTGCGATCCCGGGGCGGCCTGCTCGGCCTCGATGCGCTCTTCGGGCACCAGGTAGAGCTCGGGCAGCGCCGCCACGCCGTCCACCGCGATGGCCACCTCGCGCAGGCGCGCCAGGTGCCGGTCGGCCTCGTTCGGCTCGCCGCGGAAGAGCGCATCGAGCGCCAGGTAGGCCTCGAACAGCGGCCACTCGGCCTCGATGTGCTCGAAGCGCTCGAGCTCGTGCGGTTCGTAGTGCAACCGATCGGGGTCCTCGAGCGGACTCTGGTGGCCGTCGCGCATGAAGCGCTTGAGGCCGTACCGGCCGCGTAGCCGCTCCAGCACCGTGGCGCGCGTGCGGGCCGCGAGCTCGGCGTCGTCGATGGCGAAGGCCGGGAAGCCGACGATGGAGAGGAGCGCCGCGTCGACCTCCTTCGAACCCGACTCGCGCGGCAGCAGCGCCTCGAGGGTGACGCGGGCGCGGGCGATCTCGTCGGGTTGCACGTGGATGACGCTGGCCTGGCCACCGCGCGGGCCGTAGAGGTTGAACCCGGAGAGCGCTTCGAGGGCGGCTTTCGCCATCCCGACGGAGCTGGCGTTGACCTCGGGCAGACCGTGGTTCGTCTTGTCGCCGCGCTCCCAGATGCCGTAGTCGGGCGTGCGGTAGGCGCGGCCCACGTAGTACACGAGGTTCTGCACGAAGCGCACTTCGGCGCTGCTCTGGACGATGGCGAGCCCGGAGGCCGTCATCTGTGCCAGCAGCAGCAGCCACAGCGAGGTGGCGTCGAGCTGCAGGTGGCCCCAGGCGTCGTCGTCCACCACCGGCTCGCCCGTGGCGGTGTCGAACTTGGCGTGGAGCGCGTCGGTCGGGTCCTGGCTGCGCTTGAACGCTTCGACCTTGTGGCTCTGCCGCATCATGCTGCGCAGCAGACCGCGCATGAGCCGCACCGTGGCGAACTCGAGCTCGACGCCGCGGCCCTCGGGATCGTCCTGGCGCCGGTACGCCAGCGCCAGGCCCCACACGGCCAGGATCGAGTAGACGTTGTCGCGCACCCAGGCATCGGTGTAGTCACCGTGCTGGTTGACGGCGGTGCTTGCGGGCAGCAGCCCGGAGACGGGGTGCTGGCGCGTCAGGATGACGCGCTGCACCTCGTCGTGAAAGCCTTCGATCGTCTCCATGCCCTCGCTCCCGCCCATCTCGGCACTCGTGCGCTCCCGAACGGGTACGCGCGGCGCTGAGCGCGCTCGCGTGCGGGCGTGCGCTGCGCGCTTCGCGCGCGGCTTCCCGACAGCGGGCCGATGCTAGCACGCCGAGGTCGGGCCTCCCGGTCGCGCCTCGAGCGCCTCGCCGCGGGCCTCGCCCCAGAGCTCGCGCAGCGCCGGCGAGGCCGCCAGCACCTGCGCCAGGCTGCCGCGCGCGACGATGCGCCCGGCCTCCATCACCAGCACCTGGTCGGCGCGCTCGAGCGCCGCGCGGCGGTGCGACACCACCAAGCAGGTGGCGCCGTCGCAACCGCCGCCGGCCTCGCGTTGCGCGAACACGCCCTGCCACAGCTGCCGCTCGGTCTCGACGTCGAGGGCGCTGGAGAGGTCGTCGAACACCAGCAGCTCGGCGTCGCGCATGAACATCCGCGCGGCGGCCGAGCGCTGCACCTGCCCGCCCGAGAGGCGCACGCCGCGCGAGCCCACCTCGGTGTCGAGGCCGCGGTGCAGCACCGCGACGTCGCTCTGCATGACCGCCAGCTCGATGGCGCGCCGCAGGCCGGCCTCGTCGGCGCGGCCCATGGCGACGTTCTCGCGCAGCGTGTCCGAGAACAGCCGCGGGACCTGGCTGGTGTAGGCGCTGCGGGGTGGCACGAACCAGCTGGCGGGGTCCGTCACCAGCGTGTCGTTCCACCACACCTCGCCCTGCTCGCGCGGCAGCAGGCCCATCAGCACCCGCACCAGCGTCGACTTGCCCGAGCCGACACGGCCCGTGACCACGGTGAACGAACCCCGCGGCAGCTCGAAGGAGACGTCCTCCAGCGCGGACGCGCCGTCGGCATGGCGGGCGCCGAGGCCGCGCACGCGCAGGCGCTGCAGCGGCTCGGTGGCGGGCCGCGGGTCGACGAAGCGTGGCGGGCCCGCCTTCAGGTGGAGATCGGCGGGTGCCACCACGGTCTCGGGGCCGGCGTCCTGCAGCAGCGCGGTGAGCCGCTCGAAGGCGACGCCGGTGCGCTTGTGCTGCACCATCATGGCGCCCAGGAAGGAGATGGTGGCGGTGAGGCGCGGCAGGAAGCTGACGAAGAGCGCGAAGTCACCGACGGTGAAGCTGCCGCGCTGCATGGCGCCCGCCCCGAGCAGCAGGATGATGCCGGTGGCGACGTTGACCATGTTGTCGTTCACCGACTTGAACAGCTCGGATAGCAGCGAGTCGGTGAGCGCCGTGCGGCGGCGCAGCGCGTTGCGGCGCTCGAACTCGGCCAGGAGCGCCTCCTCGCGGCCGGCGCTCTGCACCGCCTGGACGGCGTTGAAGGTCTCGCCCAGGAAGTCGGTGACACGGCCGGTGGCCTCGCGCATGGCGCGCCGCACGCGCCGGATGTGGGGTCGCAGCGCGTTGGTGAGCAGCAGCGTGCAGGCGAGCGGCAGGCAGATGAGCGCGGTCATGAGCGGGTCGACGCGGAACATCACCGCAAGCGCCACGACGGCGAACAGCGCCAGGCCCCACATGTCGACCCACTGCTCGAGGTACTCGCCGATGTCGTCGACGTCGTCGCGGAAGCGGCTGATGGCCTCGGAGGGCGAGTCGGGCAGGCGCCGGGTGCCGGGCGCGGTGAGCAGGTGCGCCAGCAGGTTCCGGCGCATGCGCAAGATCACCTCGACCCAGTACGAGGCGAAGGCGTAGACGCCGCCGGCCAGGGCACCGATGCGCGCCAGGTCGACGCTGAGCGCCAGGGCCAGGTAGGTCCAGGGGCTGAAGGCGGCCGTCGCCTGGCCCGAGAGGGTGTCGAAGATGCCCTTCATGAACAGGCCTGCCAGCACGGGCGAGGCGTGCACGAACAGCCAGACGAGCACGTTGAGCGCGAGCAGCGCGGGCCGGTGCAGGGCCAGGCGCAGCAGCAGCTGCAGCGTGCCCGGCGGCGGCGCCGGCGGTACGCGAAGGGGTGGGGTGGTGGTGATGGTCGTCATGCCAGCTCCAGCAGGTCGGGGTGGCGACTGTCGTGGCCGTCGCCGGAGGCGGGATCGTGGCCGCGCCCGGCAGCCAGCAGGCGCGCGTAGCGCGAGTCGGGGTCGGCCGCGAGCCGCTCGCGCGGCCCATGCTCGGCCACGCGGCCGGC
>PXAU01000009.1 GCA_003567075.1 Trueperaceae bacterium | reverse complement strand
TGCTGGATCGCGTTCTGCTCGCTCCCCGAGTGGATGCCGACGCCGCGCCAGTCGCCCCTGTTGCCTGAGCCGCTCGTGAAGGTGATCACGTCGCCAGCGGTCCCGATGGCGCGCAGGGCACCAGCGGAGACGCGCAGACCGGCGCCGCTCGCGAACTGGAGCGTCGATCCCGCCTCGATCGTGACGGTCGCGGTCGGGTCGTTGACGATCGTGTTGCCGAAGAAGCGGTACGGAATGTCGTGGTTCTGCCAGTCCTGATCGGTCGTGATGGTCGTCGCACGCACGTCGATGTAGCGGCTTCCGAACGGCGCATCGGTGCCGAAGACGTTGCCGTCACCGATCGAGTCGAGCTGGTTGGCGAACAACCGGATGGGCGGTCCCGTGTTGGCCTCGAACGCGTTGCGCTCGAACGCCAGGAGTCGCGCGCTGGCCGCCTCGACGTAGATGCCCGAACCGCCCCCGCCGGTCGTGCGGAAGAGCGAGTCCGTGACCGACATCGACGAGTCGGCGTCGATGAACAGCCCGGCGTAGTTGAAGTCGTTGATCGGGGTCACACGCTGGCCGGCGTTCTCGAGCGTCACGAAGGCGAACGAGTTGCTCGCGCTGTTCGACGAGATCCCGACGCCAGCCCAATCGTTCGGGTCGCCCGAGGCGCTCGTGAAGACGATGCGCGCGTCGCTCGTGCCTTCGGCGCGCAGGGTACCAGCGTCGAGCCGCAGCCCGCGCAAGCTCTGGAACTCGAACGTCGCGCCGGCTTCGATCACCACCGTCTCTCCCGGAGCGTCGATGAAGGCATTGGCGCCGGCGATGCGGTACGGCACGTCAGCGGCCGGCCAGGTCATCGAGGTGCGGATGGTCGTGCCCCGAACGAGGATGTGGCGCGCGCCGGGCAGCGTGCCTTCTGCGGCGAACGCGTTGTCGCTTCCGAGTTGGCCGAGTTGCTCCGCCGTGATGCGCATGGCTGCGGCGGCGTTGGCGCCGAAGGTGTTGCCGGAGAACGCCGCCAGTTCGGAACTCGCGCTTTCGACGTAGACGCCGACCCCGTTCCCGCCACCACCTGCGTTTCGGAACGTGCTGTTCGTGATCGCCACGCGCCCGTTCTCGGCCAGGTAGAAGTTCGCGTAGTTGAAGTCGTTCACCGGCGTGGAGCGGCGCCCGGCGTTCTCGATGACCACGTGATCGAGCACGTTTTCGCTGCTGCTGGTGAAGATCCCGACACCGTTCCAGTCATTCGGGTCCCGTGAGACGCTGGTGAACACGATGGGGTTGACCGCCGAACCCTCGGCCCGCAGCGACCCGCCGGCACCGATCCTGAGGCCCGCGCTCGACCCGAACTCCAGCACCGTCCCAGGCTCGATCGTCAGCGGCGCGGACACGGTGATGTTCGTCGTCACGCGGTAGCAGTCAGGCGTGATCGTCGTGGCCGTGGTGATGTCCTCCGAGATGACGCCAGTGCCATCGCACACGACGGTGATGGGTTCCTCGCCGGGACCCGGATCGGGATCGGTGCCAGCGGCCGTCACGGTCACCGTCACGGATCCCGAGCGGCTGGGATCGGCGATGCTCGTGGCGGTGATGACCGCCGCTCCTTCGCTGACCCCGGTCACGACCCCGGCCGAGCTGACGGTTGCGACGGCTTCCGTGCCCGAGGCCCAGTTGACGGCCTGACTGACCCCTGCCGGCTGCACCGTCGCCGTCAAGGGAAGCGTGGCGTCCACCTCGACACTCGCGTCGCTCGGTGTCACCACCACGCCGGTGACTATGAGACCGGGCCCTCCATTGCCACCGCATGCTGCCAGGGCCAAGGCCACTGCGCCCGCCAATACGAACTGCGTCAAACGCCTCACAGGTGTCTCCTCTCATGCTGGTCGTTGCCGCCTGCGGCCACCGCGAAGCCAGGGCACGCATCAAGCAACGTGGGCGCCGCGCCACCGCGCGCCAGCGAGCGGGCGTGGCAACGAGCCCAAGGTGGCACGCAGGCTACGAACACGACCGTTTGGCTAGCGTTTGGGCCACGTGATCATCGCCGTTCGGGACCTGCGGTGCACGCCACAGCCGTTCAGGACGACGGTGGTTAGTCTGAAGACCATGCCGGTGGGTGTTCGACTGTTCGGGAGTCCAGCCGTCGTCGACGGCGCGAGCAGGCGCTCCGGGTGTTCGCTGCCTTCGAGCGCCAGTTGCGTGACGAGTTCGGCATCGCACCGTTAGCCCAGACCGGGGCCCTGGTGACAGACATCGAGCAGGACGGCCACCGCCCACACGGGTGGGCGCATGCGCGTTCGGGCGCGGAGACTGTCGTGGGGTCCGCCTCGCAGATCGTACTGCCGGCCACACGACGAGTGGAGGGGGCCTCGTGGTCCCCTCCACTCATAAGGTTCGTCCGCTTCGCGACACGGCGCGCCAGCGGTCGCGGCTACGGCAGTCGGACGTTGTCGACCTCGGCGTTGCCCGAGAACGTGTTGCCTCCCTCGGTCGTCGGATCGATGGCGTCGCCATCGGCGTCCGTGACCTCGCCGTCGTCATCGACGTAGATGCCCCAGCCACCGCTGTCGTTGAACGCGCTGTTCGTCACGGCCACCTTGGCGAACTCGGCCACGTACAGGTTCGTTCTGTTGCTGTCGTTGATGGCGCCCCATGTCCGCCCGGCCTTCTCCATCGTCACGAAGTCGAGCACGTTCTCGTCGCTGCTCGACGCGATACCGAGGCCGCGCCAATCGTCGGGGTTTCCCGACGCGCTGGTGAAGACGATGCGATCGTCGCTCGTGCCAACGACCGAAAGGGCACCGCCGTTGACACGGAGGCCGGCGCCCCTGTCGAACTCCAGGGTCGTGCCCGGCTCGATCGTGATCACGGCGTCAGCATCATCGATGAAGTGGTTGTCGAAGAAGCGGTACGGCACGTCGACCGCACGCCAGGTGGCGCTGCTCACCACGTCGCCGTCGGACGCGACGCGGATGTGCCGCGCGCCCGCTCGCGCGTTGAGCGCGAACTCGTTCCCGGCACCGATCGACCCGAGCTGCCGCGAGGTGATCCGCATCGGCGCCAACTCGTTGTCGTCGAAGGTGTTGTCCTCGAACGCGCTCAGTTGACTCGAGCCAGCGTCCACGTAGAGGCCGACGCCGTCGTTGCCGGCGGTTGCGAAGGTCGAGTTCGTGATCGCCACCACACCGTTCGTGCCCACGTACAGGTTGGTGGCGTTGCCGCCATTGATGTCGCCCCAGGTCCGACCGGCGTTCGAGAGCACCACATGATCGAACAGGTTGTCGCTGCTGCTCGAGAAGATGCCCACCCCGCGCCAGTCGTCCCGGTTACCCGAGGCGCTCGTGAACGTCACCGGCGCAGCGGCCGTGCCCTCTGCGCGCAACGCCCCAGCGTTCACGGCAAGGCCGGCGCTCCGATCGAACTCCAGCGTCGCGCCTGCCTCGATCGTGATCACCGCACCAACGTCATCGATGAAGTGGTTACTGAAGAAGCGGTACGGCACGTCCGCCGCCGGCCACGTCGCGCTGGCGCGCAGATCGCCGTCGCTCGCCACCTGGATGTGCTTCGCGCCAGGCCGCGCGCTGTCATCGAGGTCGAACTCGTTGCCCGCACCGATCTGGCCGAGCTGATGCGAGGTGACCCGCATCGCAGCACCCTCGTTGTCGTCGAAACGGTTGTTCTCGAACGCCGCGAACTCGCTCGTGCGGCTCTCCACGTACACGCCGACACCATCGTTCCCGGCCGTGCGGAAGGTCGAGTTCGTGATCGCCGCCCGGCCCGAGGATCCGAGGTACAAGTTCGTCGCGTTGCTCCCGTTGATGGCCCCCCAAGTCCGCCCGGCATTCTCGATCACCACGTGATCCAGCACGTTCTCCGAGCTGCTCGTGAAGATCCCCACCCCGCGCCAGTCGTCGCTTTCACCGGAGCGGCTGCGGAACGTGATGGGGTTCACCGCCGTGCCCTCGGCGCTCAGCGAACCGCCATCGGCGACGCGCAGACCAGCGCTCCGCTCGAACTCGAGCACCGCGCCCGGCAGCAGCGTCAACGCCGCCGATACCGTCACGTTCGACGAGACGAGGAAGCACTCGAGCGGCAAGGTCGTATCGACCGTGATGTCGTCCGTCAGTGGCGTGGCCGCATCGCAATCGACGGTCACGAGGTCCTCGTCCTCGGTGACCGCAATCGTCGCCGAAGCGGACCTCGTCGAGTCCGCATCACTGGTAGCGGTGACGACCGCGCTGCCCTCGCTCACGCCGGTCACGAGCCCGTCATCGTCCACGGTCGCCACCGCCGGCGTGTCACTCGACCACGACACGGCCTGGCTCACGCCGGCTGGCGATACCGTCGCGCTCAAGGTCACGGTGTCGCCGACCTCGATCGTCGCCTCATCGGGCGTCACTGTCACGCCGGTGACGGTCGTAGGCGGCGGGGTCGTGGCACCGTTGCAGGCCGCCAGGATGCCGAACGCGAGCATCGCGAACAGGGTAGGTACGGTAGGTACGGTTCGTCTCATTCGTGGTCCTCCTCGAACATGACCAAATCGCGATCGTCGTCGCGCGGATGAGACGTCAACAAGGTCGTCGGCCCGCGGCACTCTGACGTGCCCGACGAGCGAACACAATGCTGACGACGCCTCTCACGATAGCGACTCAGTGTCAGATTTCCGTTGGTCACCCGACCTTCGTCGGTCGCGAAGCGTGAACGACTGCAACCGCCGAAGGTGAGCCTCTTTCATGGAACGGGTGGATGCAACGCTCGCCTTAGCGGTGCAGACCACACCCTTACCCGGATGGCCCACAGTAGCCTTGCTCCATGCCGGTGGGAGTGCGACTGTTCGGGAGTCCAGCCGTCGCCGACGGCGCGCGCCAACATGAGCTGGGGCATACGCTCGATGACGCGCTCCTGTGCTACCTGGCCCTGGACGGCCGTTGGCTGCCGCGTTCGGTGCTGGCCGGACGGTTCTGGCCCGACTCCGACGAACGCAGCGCGCGCGCCAACCTCCGCTGGCGCCTCCACCGTGTCCGCAACCGGCCGTACGCGCGCGACCTCGAGACGACCCGCGATCACGTGCGCTGGCCCGTCGAGACCGACGTGGCGCGCTTCTGGCAAGCGCATGCGGCCGGGGAGCGGGCCCGCGCGCTCGAACTCGTGTCAGCGCCGCTCTTGGGTGACGC
>PXAU01000058.1 GCA_003567075.1 Trueperaceae bacterium | reverse complement strand
CTCGGTCTCGTAGCCCTGCGCCCGCGCCTCGACCGTCACGTTGCCGGGCCGCTCACCCCAGCGCACCGGGGCGAAGCCGGCGAACTCGCCACCCACGTAGATCTCGGCGCCGCGCGGGTTCGAGGTGATGTCGAGCGTGCCGTAGGCGGGTTGAGCCGGCGCTCGACCGACGTAGTAGAGCGCGGTCGAGGTGACCCAGTCCTGCTGGGGCAGCGGCCGCACGACGATGGAGAGCGCCCGCGCGAAGCCCTCCTCGCCGATGTCCGACGTCGCCTGGAAGTCCCGCTCGGTCTCGAAGCGCGCCAGCGTGCGGGTGTCCAGCTCGCGCTTCGAGGCCCCCGCGATCACCTTGGCCAAGCCGGTCGGCGGATCCACCACGTAGGTGTAGCGGGCGTCGCGGGGCGGGAAGTAGGCGGTTTGATCAGCACGCAGGAAGTTGTCGCGACCTGCCTCGTCGAAGCGGTTGGGCAGGATCTGGACCACTTCGCCACCAGCGCTGATGCTGAACAGGTAGACGTAGGCGTCCTCGCTGACACGCACGCCGATCTCGATCGACTCGCCGACGGCGTAGCTCGGCGCGCTGCGGCCGCTCGGGTCACGATCGACGAAGACCTCGACCTCGAACTCCGGCAGCGGGTTGACGACGATCGCCCGCGGGCTGATGACGATGCGCTGCGCCATGGCCCCGGCGAGCGCGGCGAAGAGCACGGTGAATGCAAGCACGATGCGCAAGCGGTGCATGCGGCACCTCCTCGCCACCTACGCTAGCAGCGCACCCCCCTGCTCCGCCGTGTGAAACTCCTGAACCGACGTTCATGCCGCCGACGCTGGCGCTCACCTGGCCGGGCGATACTGGACGGCATGAGCGACGCACATCGCACCCCGAGCCGTACCGCTTCCTGCCATGCGCCCAGGGTCGCCGCGCTGCGGTCGCCACCCAGGGGCCCGGCCGAGATCGCCGCAGGCATCGCCGGCGCCCTCCTGGCGGTGGCCGCCGCCATGACGGTGGCCCTGCTACTGATCGCCAGCACCGCGAGGGCCGAGTCGCTCGACGCCGAGGCCGTCCTCGGCGAACTCGAGGCGCGCCTGGAGCGCCTGCAGGACATCAGTTTCGTGCTCGAGGGCGAACTCCTGGACGAGGCCGGACAACGGATCGCCGTCGAGATCGAGGTGCTGGCGATCCCGTCGCTGCCGGCCGCCAGCCTCTACATCGTCCAGCCCGACGCGCTCGCCGACAACATGATCGTGCTCGCCGACGACGAGATCCGCAACTACACCTTCCTGACCAACCAGGTGGCCGTGTACGACGCCGACGACCCGCAAGCCTTCGGCGGTCTCTTCCCAGAGGGCGAAGCCTTCGTGCTGGACCTCGACCTTGGAAGCGTGTTCGCGGGCTGGGAGGCCAGCGTGGACGGGGTCGAAGCAGGTGCGCAGGGCGAGCGGTACACGCTGCGCTTCACCAACCTCGACCCCGCCGCCAACGTCCAGGTGGCGATCGCGATGATCGATGCCAGTGACTGGTTGCCGCTCCGGCTGGTCTTCTACGCCAGCGAGGACGAGCACTTCGCCGACGTGCGCCTCGTGATGATCGAGGTGGACACCGGCCTCGACGCAGCCGAGGTCACCTGGCTGCCGGACGACGCCGAGGTCCTCGACCGGCGCCGCTGAAGCGAGCCGCGCGTCAGCGCCCGAGCATCCGCTCGGGTACCACCACCCGGTCGAAGGTCGCTTCGTCGAGATGGCCCAGCGCCAGCGCCGCGGCCTTCAACGTCGTCCCCTCGCGATGGGCCTTCTGCGCGATCTGGGCCGCCTTCTCGTAGCCGATCACGCTGTTGAGCGCCGTAACCAGCATCAGCGACTCGTCGAGGTGCTTGCGGGCGCGCGGGATGTCGGCCTCGGCGCCCATCACGCAGTGGTCCGTGAACGAGCCAGCGGCGTCGCCGAGGAGCCGCGCGCTGCGCAGCAAGTTGAAGGCCATGACCGGCTTGAACACGTTCAGCTGGAAGTGCCCGTGGGTGCCGGCGAGGCTGATGGCGGCGTCGTTGCCGATCACTTCGGCGCACACCATCGTCAGGGCCTCGGCCTGCGTGGGGTTCACCTTGCCAGGCATGATCGAGGACCCTGGTTCGTTCTCGGGCAGGCGCAGCTCGCCGATGCCACAGCGCGGGCCCGAGGCCAGCAGCCGCACGTTGTTGGCGACGTGCATGAGCGACACCGCCACGCGCTTGAGCGCGCCCGAGGCCTCCACCACGGCGTCGTGCGCCGAGAGCGCCTCGAAGGTGTTGTCGGCGTGCCGGAACGGCAGGCCGGTCAGCTCAGCGATCACCGCAGCCACCCGCACGCCGAAGCCTGCCGGGGCGTTCAGGCCGGTTCCGACGGCGGTGCCGCCGAGCGCCAGCTCGTACAGGTGATCGAGGCTGCGCTCCACCACCTCGATGCCTTTCGCCACCTGGGTCGCGTAGCCCGAGAACTCCTGCCCCAAGGTCACGGGCGTGGCGTCCATGAGGTGGGTGCGGCCGATCTTGACCACGTTGTCCCACGCCGCCGCCTTGGCCTCCAGCGCAGCCTGCAAGCGGCGCAACTCGGGCAGGGTGTGACCCTCGAACGCCCGCACCGCGGCGATGTGCATCGCCGTCGGGAAGGTGTCGTTGGACGACTGCGAGCGGTTGACGTCGTCGTTCGGGTGGATGGGGGTCTTGCTGCCGAGGTCGCCGCCCAAGCGCTCGATCGCGCGGTTGGCGATCACCTCGTTGACGTTCATGTTCGACTGCGTGCCCGAGCCGGTCTGCCACACCACCAGCGGGAAGTGGTCGTCGAGCGCGCCGGCCTCGATCTCGTCGCACACCGCCGCGATCGCCTCGGCCTTCCCGGGCGCGAAGTCGGTCAGCTCGGCGTTCGTGCGCGCGGCGGCCTTCTTCAGCACGGCGAAGGCGTGAATCAGCTCGAGCGGCATGCGCTCGTCGCCGATGCGGAAGTTGCGCAGCGACCGCTGCGTCTGGGCCCCCCAGTACCTGTCGGCCGGGACCTGCACCTCGCCCATCGTGTCCTTCTCGATGCGGAACTCGCTCATGCCGCCGATGCTATCGCGCGGCCGACCCAGACGGCACCTCAGGGGCCGGGGGACGACGCCTCAGGGACCGGGGGACGGCACCTCTCGCTCGAGCCCCGCGCGCGCCGTCCCGGGCGCCGGCAGGCTGAGCGCATGCGTACCGTCGGCCGGCAAGGCTGCCGCCAGAGCGCCGGCGACGCCGTCGCGCCAGCAGCCCCAGTTGTGTCCGGCCGAGCGCTCGCTGTACGTGACCGGCACGCCATGCGAGGCGAGCGCGTCGCGTACCCGATGGTTGACGTCGTGGAGCCAATCGAGCGTGCCGACGTCGAGCACCCAGTGCTGCGCCGGCGAGGCGGCGCCGGCACGCAGCCGATCCAACAGCCAGGCGTGCTTCACGCCGTGATGGCGCCGCTCCTCGGGCACGCCCAGGAAGGCGCCGCCCTGCGCCACCACGACCGTCCAGGCCTCGGGGTCGTGCAGCGCCAGCGTGGCCGACGCCAAGCCTCCGAGACTGGCGCCCATCGCGATCCAGGTACCGTCCACGGCCAACTCGGCCTCGATCCGCGGCCGCAGCACGCGCCGCACGAACCCCAGGTGGCGCTCGTCCCAGGCGTACTCGACCAAACGCTCGCTGGGCTCGCTGAACACCAGGTGGGCGGGCCGTGCGCGCCCTTCGGCCACCAAGACCGCCAGCACGTCGGCGGCGCGCACCAGGCGCTGGTAGGCGATACCGTCGTGGAGGACCACCACCGGCAGCGGGCCCGGCTGGTCCGGCGGCGAGAGCACCTGCACGCGACGCGGCGTGTCGAAGCCGGGCGCCTCGAGCCGCCAGCGCAAGGCGCGCCAGGCCGGCGTGGCGACCGGCGGATCGGCCAGCGGGTGCGGCGCGTAGCCGGGGCCGCGCACCTCGGTGAGCTCGGGATACCAGGGGTTGGCGCCGCTGGCACCGTAGTCGGGGTCGGCCCGCACGCGTCCGCCCCGGTCGACGAAGGCGTACTCGAAGCGCACGTCGTCCGGCAGCGCCAGCGTGAAGCGGGGCACGCGGGCGGCCGACACGGGTCGCGGAGCGCGGTGCATGTCGGTGAAGTCGCTGATGATCGAGACCGCCCACTCGGGCACGCGCACCGAATGTCGCATGGCGCGACGCTACCAGGACCGTCCAGGACGCGTGGTCGGGTAGCATGCCGGCATGGAGCAGCCTGCCGTCGCGATCGACCCGGTCGAGGCCTTCGACGTCGCCAGCGAAGCGCGCTCGCGCGCCCTGGCGTGCGCCAAGTGGACGCGCTACGAACCCGACGCCTTGCCCTTGTGGGTCGCCGACATGGACTTCCCCGTGGCCGAGGTGATCCGCGCCGCCGTGCACGAGCACCTGGAACGGGGCAGCCTCGGGTACCCGCCCTCGCCGGGCCTGCCCGACCTGGTGCCGGCGCTGGTCGACCGCCTGGCGGGACGCTTCGGCTGGCAGGTCCCGGCCGAGGCGGTGCAGCCCCTGCCGGGCGTGATCCCGGGGCTCTTCGTGGGGACCGAGGCGACCGCGGCACCCGGCGACGAGGTGATCACGCAGCCGCCGGTCTACCCGCCCTTCTTCAGCGTGATCGCGCAGGCCGGTCGGGCGCTGCTCGCCGACCAGCTGATCGACGACGGCGACGGCTACCGCATGGACGTGGTCGGCTTGCGCGCCAGCATCACCCCGGCCACCCGAACCCTCATGTTCTGCAACCCGCACAACCCCACCGGCCGCGTGTTCACGCGGGCCGAACTCGAGGCGCTCGCCGAGGTCGTCCTCGAGCACCGCCTGTGGGTGCTCTCGGACGAGCTGCACGCCGACCTGGTCTTCGACGGCCGGCACGTCCCCTTCGCCTCGCTCTCGCCCGAGGTGGCGCAACGCACCCTTACGCTCTACGGCCCCACCAAGGCCTTCAACCTGGCCGGCCTGAAGATCGCCTTCATGGTGTCCGAGAACCCGGCGCTGCTGGCGCGGGTCAAGGCGGTGGCGAGGTATCGCATGCCGGGCGTGAACGTGCTGGCGCAAGCAGCCACCATCGCGGCCTACCGCCGGGGGGACGCCTGGCTGGACGCCGCCATGGCCTACCTGCGGGCCAACCGCGACCACGTGTCGACGCGGCTGCGCGCCGAGGCTCCCGAGGTGCGCATGCACGCGCCGGAGGGCACCTACCTGGCGTGGCTCGACCTGCGCGCGGCGGGTCTGGGGGAGGATCCCTGCGGCGCCCTGCTCGAGCGTGGCCGGCTGGCGCTCAACCCTGGCCCAGACTACGGTCCTGGCGGCGAGGGCTTCGCGCGCCTCAACTTCGCCACCTCGCGCGCGGTCCTGGACGACGCGCTCGAACGCCTCTGCGCAACGGTGCGAGGCGAACGCTGAGCGCCGACCGGTTCGATCCCTACCCGGCCGCCTTGGCCAGCTGCCGCCGCTGCCCGCGGCTGGTCGAACAGCGCGAGGCCGTGGCGGCGCGCAAGCGGCGCGCCTATGCCCAGGAGACATACTGGGGGGCGCCCGTGCCGGGCTTCGGCGATCGCGCTGCGCGCCTGATCGTGGTGGGCTTGGCGCCAGGGGCGCACGGCAGCAACCGCACCGGCCGCATGTTCACCGGCGACGCCTCGGGCGACTTCCTGTACCCGGCGCTGCACCGCGCCGGCCTGGCGTCGCAGCCGCTGAGCCGCGCCCGCGGCGACGGCCTGCACCTGCGCGGTGCGTGGATCACGGCCGTCGTTCGCTGCGTGCCGCCCGGCAACGCACCCAGCCTGGCCGAGATCGAGCGCTGCCGATCCTGGCTCGCCCACGACCTCGACGCGCTGGTCGAGGCGCGCGCGCTGCTGGCCCTTGGCAAGCTGGCGCACGACGGCGTGCTGCGTCACTACCGCGAGCGCGGTCTGGAGGTGCGGCTCGCGCACCACCCCTTCGGGCACGGGGCGCTGCACCGCCTGGAGCGGCTGCCGGGCGCAGACAGGGCCCGCGCGTTGCCGCTCCTCGACAGCTATCACGTCAGCTTTCAGAACACGAACACCGGCCGCTTGAGCGCGGCGATGTTCGACGCCGTCCTCATCGATGCGAAGCGCCTGGCAGGATGCCTGTGAGCCTGCCCACGCTGGCGCTACCGGCCTCGCTGGCGGCACCCCTCGCCGCAGGGCATCCGTGGGTGTACCGCGACCACGTGCCGGCGGGTACGGCGCTGCCCGAGGGCGCTTGGGTGCGGGCCGAGGCAGGTCGCGTGGCGGCGCTGGGATCGTGGTCGCGTGAGGGCGCGATCGCGCTGCGGGTGTTCCGGCGGGCACCGAGCGGCGGCCCGCTGACGCCCCCCGACCGCGCCTGGGTGGAGGCGACCGTGGCGCGGGCGCTGGCCTTGCGGGCGCCGCTCGCGCAGGGCGACAGCGACACCTACCGCCTGCTCTACGGCGAGGGCGACGGCCTGCCCGGCATCAGCGTCGATCGTTACGCGCGCTTCGCCGTGGTGCGCACCTACGCCAGCGGCTACCGTCAGCCGGGCAGCGACGCCGCCGAACTGCTGCGGCAGGTGGTGCGGGCGCTGGCGCGGGCCGTGGGGCTGCGGGGCGTGCTCGCGGCCGACGGCGACGGCACCTCGCCGCAGGTGCTGTGGGGCACCGCGCCGCCGCCGGAGCTGGACGTGCGCGAGCACGGTCTGCGCTTCCTGGCGAACCTCTACCAGGGCCAGAAGACCGGGCTGTTCCTGGACCACCGGGAGCATCGCGCCTTGGTACGCGACCACGCGCGCGGGCGGCGCGTGGCGAACCTGTTCGCCTACAGCGGCGCCTTCTCCGTCTACGCGCTGGTCGGCGGGGCAACGCGCGCCGTGGACGTCGACGTGGCGGCCGGGCCGCTGCGCGACGCTGCCCGCAACGTCGCCGCCAACGCCGCGCGCATCGGCCCCGATCACGCCGCGCGCCACGCCACGCTGCAGCTCGACCTGCTCAGCGATCCGCGCGCCGCGCTGGCGCGCCCCGAACTGCGCGGCAGCGACTTGATCGTGCTCGATCCGCCCTCCTTGGCGCGGCGCAAGCAGCAGCGCCAGGCGGCACTGAGGACGTATCGCCGTCTGAACGCCGCCGCCATGGCGGCGCTTCCCGACGGCGGCCTGCTGGCCACCGCTTCGTGCACCGCCCAGGTGGCGCCCGAGGCCTTCAGGGCGGCGCTTGCCGAGGCCGCCGCCGAGACCGGGGTCGACGCCCACCTGCTGCACGAGTCGGGCCACGCCCTCGACCATCCGGTGCCGCTGGCGTTCCCGGAGGGGCGCTACCTGAAGTTCGCCCTGCTACGGATCACCCGGCCGGCCTGACGCAGCGATCGGCGCTCGGGCGTCGCTCCAACGCCAGGCGCACCAGCAACCAGCGAACCAACAGGTCGGTGACGAAGGCGCGGCAGGTGTCGTGGAAGAGCGCGTGGCGGCCGTCGTGCTCCACGTGGTGCGTGATGCCCGGGTTGCCCGCCGCCAGTTCCGCGCTCGCCGCCGGGTCGCAGATGGCGTCGTCGCTCCCGTGCAGCACCAGCGTCGGCAGCGCCAGCGGCGCCGCGTTCGGCGTCAGGGCCGCCGCCCCGGCCGTGGCCATGGCGGCGGCGGTACCGACGTCCAAGGGGCGATGCGCCACCGAGGGGTCGTCGCGGTACGCGGCGACTTCGACCGGATCGCGCGACATCGTCGCGGGGTCGAGCAGCGTGAAGGGAAGCCACGGCACCACACGTGCGAGCAGGGCGAGCGGTCGCGTCAGCGCCGGCGGAGGGCCGTGCCGCGGCCGGAGGAAGGGCGCGGCCAGGATCAGCGCGTCGGGCGCGGGAACGAGCGCATCCGTCTGCACCGCGCGCAGCGCCACCAGCGCGCCCAGCCCCTGACCGACGAGGGCCCACGAGCCACGCCTCAGCGCCTCGTCGCGCTCGACCACCAGGGCCAGGTCGTCGACCAGACGCCCCACGCTGCGGACGCGAGCGCGTCGTCCACCGGAGGCACCGTGCCCGCGCTGGTCGTAACCGTGCACCCGCAGGTCCGCCCGCGCCAGCGCCGCCGCCAGGCGCTCGTACCGACCGACGTGCTCGCCGACGTCGTGGAGCAGCAGCACGCTACCGCGCGGCGTGGTCTCGGGCAGCCAGGTACGGCCGGCGAGACGAAGGCCGTCGCACGTCTGCGTGTCGGCGACGTGTGGCACGTCTGGCGGCCCCTCAGGCGGGGGCGGGATCGACCTCGACCAGCTCGGTCTGGACCTCCTCCATCACCGGGTTGGACAGGACGCTGGTGGCGATGCGATCCAGTTGCGCCTCGACGGCGGCGCGTTCCCCGCGCAGGCGCAGCTCGATGCGCTTGCCCACGCGCAGGTCGCTCACGTTGTCGTGCCCGAGGCGCGCCAGCGTAGCCTGCACCGCCCGGCCTTGGGGGTCGAGGATGGCGCGCCGCAGCATCACGTGCACGACGGCGTGGAACTCGCGGGTGTCGGTCTCAGGCATGGGGGTCTCCCGGTCGCGGCAGCGCTGCGTCGAGAGCGTCGGCAGCGGTCTCGTCGAGGCGGCCGTGGTCGCGCTCGTAGTCGTCGTCCTCGGGCAGGTCGAGCGGTTGCCCTTGGGTCTCGCGCAGCCGCCGCCAGACCTCCTGGTACGCCTCCTCCACCCCGCCCAGGTCACGGCGGAAGCGGTCCTTGTCCATGCGCTCACCGCTGGCCTCGTCCCACAGGCGGCAGGTATCGGGGCTGATCTCGTCCGCCAGCCGCAACTCGCCCGCGGCGTCGATGCCGAACTCCAGCTTGAAGTCGATCAGCTCGAGGTCGGCACATGCGAAGCGGGCGCGCAGGTAGTCGTTCACCTCGGCGGCGTAGTCGAACATCAACTCGAGTTGGGCCTCGGTGGCCAGACCCAACGCGACGGCCGTGGCCGTGTTCATGGGCGGGTCGCTCAGCTCGTCGGACTTGTAGCACCACTCGACCACGATCGGGTCGAGGTCGAAGCCCTCGTCGACGCCGTAGCGGCGGGAGAAGGTGCCTGCGGCGCGGTTGCGGACGATCACCTCGACCGGCACGATGCTGACGCGCCGCACCAGTTGGTCGCGCGGCGACAGCTGTTCCAGGAAGTGCGTCGGGATCCCGTACGCCTCGAGCTCGGCGTAGAGCATGGCCGAAACGGCGTTGTTGACCACGCCCTTGTCGCTGACCGTGCCGCGCTTCTGGGCGTTGAAGGCGGTCGCGTCGTCCTTGTAGCGGACGATGACCAGGTCGGCGTCGTCGCAGGCGAAGACCTGCTTGGCCTTGCCTTCGTACAGCAACTCGCGGGGCTCGGGCCGGGCGTTCACGTCTGCGATGCTACACCAGCAGCGCTAGAGGCCGAAGCGGGCGTAGATGGTGTCCACGAAGCGCAGGTACCAACCGGGATCGAAGGCCGCCGCCAGGGCCGCGCCGCTCAGGCCGCAGGCGGGGTCCTCGGCCAGCAGGTCGCGCAGGTGACGACCGCTCTCCCACGAGGCGAGGCTGTTGCGCTGCACCACCTCGTACGCCGCCTCGCGCATCATGCCGGCCTCGATGAGCGCGTGCAGCACCCGCTGGGAGTACACCAGGCCGTGCAGCGCATCGAGGTTTAGGCGCATCCGCTCGGGGTACACGGCCAGGTCGCGCAACACGCGGGTGCAGCGGCGCGTGGCGTAGCTCGCCAAGGTGGTGGCGTCGGGCAGGATGACGCGCTCGACCGCCGAGTGGCTGATGTCGCGCTCGTGCCACAAGGCCACGTTCTCCAGCCCCGCCTGCAGCTGCGAGCGCAGCAGCCGCGCCACCCCGCTCAGGTTCTCCGAAGCGATGGGGTTCTTCTTGTGCGGCATGGAGCTGCTGCCGGTCTGCCCGGCCGCGAAACCCTCCTGCGCTTCGCGCACCTCGCTGCGTTGGAGGTGACGCACCTCCAGCGCGATGCGCTCGATGCTGGTGCCCAGCAGCGCCAACGCCGCCAGCAGCTCGCCGTGCCGGTCGCGCGCCACGGTCTGGTTCGTGACGGGATCGACGGCCATGCCCAGGCGGGCGGCGACGGCCGCTTCGACCTGGGGCGGCACGTGCGCGTACGTGCCCACCGAGCCCGAGAGCATGAGCACGCAGACGCTCTCGCGGGCCCGCTCGAGCCGCCCGAGATCGCGTCCCAGCGCCGCGTACAGGTTGAGGAACTTGAGCCCGAAGGTCATCGGCTCGGCATGGATCCCGTGGGTGCGACCGATGCAGGGCGTGTGCTTGTGCGCGAGCGCCAGCCGGCGCAGCTCGGCGCGCAGGGCGCGGCTGTCGGCCAGCACGAGCGTCAGCGCCTCGCGCAGGCGCAGGTTCTGAGCGCTGTCGACCACGTCGGTGCTGGTGAGGCCTAGGTGCACGAAGCGGGCGTCATCTCCGAGCCGCTCGGTGAGCGCCCGGGTGAAGGCCACGATGTCGTGACGGGGGACGGCTTCGAGCTCCGCCACCCGTGCGGCGAAGGCCTCGTCGAGCGGGGCGGCGGCCGCCCGCTCGCGCAGGCGCGCGCTGGTGCCGGCCGGCCCCTCGCCGAGCGCCTCCCAGGCCTCGGTAGCGGCCAGCTCGACCTCGAGCCAGGTGCGGTAGGTGTTGGCCTCGCTCCACAGCGCGCGCATCTCGGAAGTGCTGTAACGGTCGATCACGGCCCTAGGCTACGCCTTCAGGCCCGCTCGCGCGCGCCGCCAGCAGCCGGGCCAGCGCCAGGTCCTCCAGCGCCAAGCCCACCGACTTGAACGCGGTCGGCCTATCCTGGCTGCGACGAACGCTCCCGCGCACGACCTCGTGCAGGTCGCCGGCCAGGGCATCCCACGACCAACCCTCCAGCGCGGCCCAATGCAGGTCGCCGGCCTCGTGCCGCGCTGCCGCGCGCTGGTCCACCACCACGTCGCAGGCCACGATGGCAGCGGCGTCGGTCTCGCGCATCGCGTGGGTGAAGGCGCCGACCAGATCGAGGTGCTGACCGGCCCCCAACCAGGCGCCCCGCACGAGCGGTTCGCGCGCCGTCGTCGCGCAGCTGATCACGTCGGCGCCACGCACGGCGTCCCCTAAGTCGCGGGCCACGATGACCTCGGCGCCGCCACCGCCGCGCTCGGGCGCGGCACGCAGCTCCGCCGCCAGCCGCGCCGCCCGGCGCGGGTCGCGACCCCACACCACCACGGTGTCGATGGCGCGCACCTGCTGGTGCGCACGTGCCAGCCAGGGCGCCAGGGCGCCGGTGCCGACCACGAGCAGCCTGCGCGCCGCCGGCGAGGCCAGATGGCGCGCCGCCAAGGCCGACACGGCGGCGGTGCGCAATAGCGTGAGCTGCCGCGCGTCGAACCCCAGCAGGGGCCGTCCGTCGCTACCGAAGAGGGTGTACCAGGCGTGCACCGTGGGCACGCCGGCGGCGCGCTCGCGCGGCCGCACGCTCACCTGCTTCACCCCGAACCAGCCGTCGGCGTCGGCGCAGGGCATGGTGAGGTAGGCGCCGTCAGCGGGCGCACGGAGCGCGACGCGCTCGGGCGACTGGAACCGGCCGGGTTCGCGGAACGCCGCTTCGAGCGCGTCCAGCACGGTCTCCCAGGGGAGTCGCGCGACCTCGTCCGGGGCCAACAGGCGCATGCGCCAGGCTACCCGATAGGCTCGCCCGCATTCGGCCGGGCTGGGCGTCGGCGGGGGCCCCACAGCCTGGCGCCCAGGGCTCCCCGGCAGGAGCCGCATGGCCGTCCTGGACGGGTCGCGAGCGGCTGGCGGCGGGACCGTGCAGGGTGGTAGACTCGTGCGTTACGGCCACGGCCGGAGGAGGGCGCTCGCTTGAACGAAGGACAGGTCATCCCGATCCAGATCACGGACGAGATCAAGACCAGCTTCATCAACTACGCGATGTCGGTCATCGTCGATCGGGCCCTGCCCGACGTGCGCGACGGCCTCAAGCCGGTGCAGCGCCGGATCCTGTACGCCATGCTGCAAGCCGGCCTCGTCCCGCCCCGCAAGCACAGCAAGTCGGCCGGCGTCGTCGGAGACGTGCTCGGCAAGTACCACCCCCACGGTGACAGCGCCGTGTACGACGCCATGGTCCGCTTGGCCCAGCCGTGGAACCTGCGCTATCCGCTGGTCGATGGGCAAGGGAACTTCGGCAGCATCGACGGCGACCCCGCGGCCGCCTACCGCTACACCGAGGCGCGCCTCACGGCGCTGGCCGAGGTGCTGCTGGCCGACCTCGACAAGGAGACGGTCCCGTACCGCGAGACCTTCGACGGCACCTCCAGCGAGCCCGAGGTCCTACCGTCGTCGATCCCCAACCTCCTGGTCAACGGCGCCAGCGGCATCGCGGTCGGGATGGCGACCAACCTGCCGCCGCACAACCTGGCCGAGGTGATCGACGGCCTCGTGGCGATGATCGACGATCGCGAACTCGACGTCGACGGCATCATGCGCTACGTCAAGGGCCCCGACTTCCCCACCGGCGGCCTCATCAGCGCCGAAGGCATCCGCCAGGCCTACGCCACCGGTCGCGGCTCGGTGCGGGTGCGCGGCCGCACCCGCATCGAGGAGCGCGGCGGCAAGACCGCCATCGTCGTCACCGAGATCCCGTACCAGATCAACAAGACCTCGCTCATCCAGACGATCGCCTCGCTGGTGCGGGCCAAGAAGATCGAGGACATCGCCGCCCTGCGCGACGAGTCCGACCGCCAGGGCATGCGCATCGTGTTCGAGCTCAAGCGCAACGCCATCCCCGAGCTGGTGCTCAACCAGCTGTTCAAGTTCACCCAGCTCCAGACCAGCTACTCCTTCAACACGGTCGTGATCGTCGATCGCTCGCCGCGGCTGCTGCCGCTGCCGCAGTTGATGCGCCACTACCTCGACCACCGCGCCGACGTGGTGCGCAAGCGCACCGAGTTCGAGCTGCGCAAGGCGCGCGATCGCGCGCACGTGCTGGAGGGCTACCTCATCGCCCTCGACCGGCTCGACGAGGTCATCGCCCTCATCCGCGCCTCCGCCGACGGTCCCGAGGCGCGCGCGGGACTCGTGCGCGAGTTCGGCATGAGCGACGTCCAGGCGCAAGCGGTGCTCGACCTGCGCCTGCAACGGCTGACCGGTCTCGAGCGCGGCAAGATCCAGGACGAGTACCGCGCCCTGATGGAGGAGATCAGCCGCTTGGAGCTCATCCTGGGCCACGACGACGAGCTGTGGCGGGTGATCAAGGCCGAGCTGCGCGATGTGCGCAAGCGCTTCGGCGACGAGCGCCGCACGCAGATCGTCGACCTCTCCGACGACATCACCAAGGAGGACCTCATCGCCCAGGAGGCGATGGTGGTCACCCTCACCCGCGGCGGCTACATCAAGCGCACGCCGGCCAGCGCCTACCGCGCGCAGGCCCGCGGCGGCCGCGGCAGTACCGCCCAGAAGACGAAGGACGAGGACGTCAACGAGCTGCTGCTGGTGGGGAGCACCCACGACCACCTGCTGTTCTTCACCGACCGCGGGCGCGTCTTCCGCGAGAAGATCTAAGACCTGCCCGAGGCCGACCGCAACGCCCGCGGCAACCACGTCCGCAACATCCTGCAGCTGCAGGACGAAGAGAAGGTCCAGACGGTGCTGACCATCAAGCACCTCGACCAGCCCGGCTACTTCGTGTTCGCCACCCGCGGCGGCCTGGTGAAGCGCACCGCCATCAGCGAGTACGCCAACATGTACGCGTCGGGGTTGATCGCCATCAACCTGGTGCCTGGCGATGAGCTCGTGGCCGTGCGCATCACCGACGGCGAGGCCGACGTCTGCCTCGCCACGCGCGGCGGCATGGCCATACGCTTCGCCGAGGAGCACGTGCGGGAGACGGGCCGCGCCACCCAGGGCGTGATCGGCGTGCGTCTGCGCGGCGCCGACCAGGTGGTGAGCCTGGCGGTGGTGCCGGCCGGCGAGCACGACAGCGCCGAACTGCTCACCGTGTCGAGCCAGGGGTACGGCAAGCGCACGGCCTTCAGCGAGTACCCGCGTCAGGGTCGCGGCGGCCAGGGCGTCATCACGTTGCGCGTCACCCCCCGCATCGGGCACCTCGTCAGCCTCTCGCACGTGAGCGGGCGCGAGGAACTCTTCGCGCTCTCGCAAGGGGGCATCCTGATCCGCACCAAGGTCGACCAGGTGAGCCGCTATGGTCGCGCTTCGCAAGGCGTCACCGTCATGCGCCTGGGTCACGACGACCAGGTGGTGCAGGCGCTGGTGCTGCCCGCCGAGGAGCAGGTGGCCGAGGCGCTCGACGAGGGCGATACGCTCCAGACCCCGCCGGCGCAGGCCTGACGTGTCCACCGCCGACCTCCCGCTGATCCTGCTCGACTGCGATCCCGGGCACGACGACGCGCTGGCGATCGCGCTCGCAGGCCGGCACGCCCGGTTGCTCGGCATCACCACCGTCGCCGGCAACGTTCCGCTACCGCTCACGACCGCCAACGCGCTCACCATGTGCGAGGTGCTGGGGCTCGACGTGCCCGTGCATGCCGGCAGTCCCTGCCCGCTGGTGGCGCCCTTGCGCACGGCCGAGTTCATCCACGGCGCCTCCGGCCTGGAGGGACCCGAGCACCCGCGGCACGGACGCTCCGTCGCCTCGCACGACGCCATCGGCTTCATCGTCGACACGGTCCGCGCCCACCCGGGCCAGGTGTGGCTCGTGGCCACCGGACCGCTCACCAACGTGGCGCTGGCGCTGCGCACGGCGCCCGACCTGGCCGAATCACTGCGCGGCGTGTCGATCATGGGTGGCGGCATCCCCTGGGGGAACGTGACGCCCGCTGCGGAGTTCAACATCCTGGTCGATCCGGAGGCCGCCGACGTGGTGTTCCGGGCCGGGTTGCCGCTCACCATGGCGGGCCTCGACGCCACCCACCAGTGGTTCGTCGACGCGGTGATCAGCGCCCGCATCCGCGCCGCGGGAGGGCGAGCGGCCGCGTTCTGCGCCAGCCTGCTCGACTACTACGGCCAGGCCTACGGGCGCGCCTTCGGCGCGCCGGAGGCGGGTCCGCTGCACGACCCGCTGGCGGTGCTCGCCGTCACCCACCCGAGCCTCGTACGCACCACCGCCTATCACGTCGCGATCGAGCTCACCGGCACCCACACCCGCGGCATGACCGTCGCCGACCTCCGCGGCGTTCCGGGCGGCGCGCCAGCGAACGTCGAGGCCATCCGCGAGGTAGACGCCGCGCTCTCCACCGAGGTGTTGGTCGCGACCCTCGCCAGCTACGATTGAGGCGCACCAGGCCTTGGTAGCATGCCGAGGCGTGGTCGAGTTCCAGCACGTCACCAAGACGTACGCCCGCACGCACACGCATGCGCTGAAGGACGTGGACTTCCGCATCCGCAAGGGTGAGTTCGTGTACGTCGTCGGGCACTCGGGCGCCGGCAAGAGCACGCTGCTGGCGCTCCTGTTGCGGCGCATCAACCCGACCGAGGGCGTGGTGGCCATCGCCGAGCAGGACCTCGCCAAGCTACGCGACCACCAACTGCCGCTGCTGCGGCGCCGCATCGGCATGGTGTTCCAGGACCACCGGCTGCTGGGCAAGCTCTCGGCGCTCGAGAACCTGACCTTCGCGCTGCGCGCCACCGGCTTCCGCGGCAACCAGGAGCAGCGCGCGCTCTCGGCGCTGCGGCAGGTGGGGCTGGCCCACAAGCGCAAGGCCTACCCCATCGAGTTGTCGCTGGGCGAGCAGCAACGGGTCGCCATCGCCCGGGCCCTGGTCACCAACCCGCCGCTCCTGCTGTGCGACGAGCCGACCGGTAACCTCGACCCGGACACGAGCTGGGAGATCCTCGAACAGTTGAACGACGTCAACATCCGCGGCACCACCGTCATCGTCGCCACCCACTCGCGCGACCTGGTCGACCGGCTCAAGCGCCGCACCATCGTGCTGCGCGGCGGCGAGGTGGTACGCGACGACGATGCCGGCGGGTACTCGCTCTGAAGGGCCTGCGCCGCGGCCTTTCGGCTCGTGCCCAGGGGGCGGGGGCGGTCACGTTCCGGTGGCTTCACAACGAGCTGACGGAGTAGTCCAGTCGCTCGTCCGAGAGGAGCATCTCCAGGAACTGCGTGTGCCCGAGCGCGTCGATCATGGCGAAGGCGTGCTCCTTGTCGACGTAGATCCCCTGCTTCATCACGGTGTGCCCGTAGACGCCGAACCGGTGCCCGGCCTGCCGCACGAGCTCGGGCTTCTCGTACCACCAGGTCTTCGTGTCGGGGTCGTGATAGAAGAAGTCGTCGAACTGCTGCATCCCGACGGTAGGGCCGGCGTGCGCGAAGTGGACGCCGTGGTACACGACCTCGCGCGGGAAGGCGCCGATCCAGGCGGCCAGGTCGTCAGGAAGCGACGTCCCGCCGCGCGCCTCGTCGAACTCGTGGTGCATGAGGCCGCCGCGCGTGCCGAGCTCGTAGGTGCCCTTGACGGCCGCCTCGTCGTGGTTCCCGAGGATCACCTGGACGTTGCCGTCGGCGGCCTCGACGAAGTCCTTGAAGCGGTACAGCTCACGGATCTGCGCCCGCGCGGCGCGGCGCAGGTGGTCGCGATCGCCCGGGTCGTAGTGCTCGTTGCCGACCGCGGTTGCGTAGGCGCGCTCGTCCTTGTAGTGCACCAGATCACCCGCGCACACGACCCGGTAGCGTCCGGAGCGCAACGCCTCGGTGGGCAGGAAGCCGGGCGTACTGGCGGCGCTCGCCTTGAGCACGCGCCACAACTCGGGCCACATGCCGTGGACGTCGCCGATGGCGATCACCTTGATCACGCGTCGACCCCGCCGACCTCGCGCACCAACAGCGAGCGCAGCTCCCCGTAGAGCTCTCGTGCGGCGGCGGCGTCCTTGCCGTAGCCACCGTAGCGGTTGAGCAGCCGGGCAGCCGCGAGCCCGTGCCCCTCCTGCTTCAGGCGCTCCACCAGACGGTCGATCATGGCCAGCGCCTCGGGCGAGAGCCCGCGCGCGCGGACCCCTTCGACCTGAAGATCGGCTGCGCCCAGGCCTTCCTCGGCGCCCGTGGGTCGCGCGGCCTCGCGCGGTACCGCTGCTGCCCGCTCGGCTCCGGTCTCGACCCTACCGCCGTCCTCGGTCGCGTCGAGGTCGTCGAGCGCAGGCTCGTGGAGCGGCACCCGGGCCTCCGGATCGAAGGCCACGCGGCGCGCTTGCGTGGCCAGCGGTGGCACCAACCCGAACAGCGCCGCGGCAGCCGCGAAGGCGGCGTCCGCGGTGGCGGCCGCCCCCAGCGGCGTGGCGTCCACCACGGCCGACTTGCGCACCTGCGCGATCGATAGCACGCAACCGACCGCGCCCTCGGCGAACGGCTGCAACTCGAGGCTCCATCCCTCCAGGCCGCAGACCTCGTCCAAGCGCGCGCGGAGCGCCTCCGAACGCAGACGCGGCGTCACGATCGCGGCGTCGCCGGGTTCCTCTACCGCGACCACCGCCCAGGCCACGTCCGAGACCCGGAAGGCGGCGGCGAGACGCGTCCAGGGCGCATCCGACACGCGCAAAGGATACCACGCTCCGCTGCAGCGGCCGTGGTCGGATGCCCCTCGGAGGGGCCGCGCTCGCCCGTGCTCGGCCCCGCTCGGCGTCGTTCTGAGCGCGAGGCGGGGCCATGCGGCGGGTAAGGTGGTGGCATGTGCGCATCCCCCAGTTCGGCGCTGCGCGGCGACGGCAGCCACGTCGCCTCCGTGGTACCGGTCCCCCCTCGCCGCAGCGCGCTCGGGCTGCTGCTCGTGGCCTGGGCGCTGACGCTCGCCAGCCTGGCCGGCTGGTCGTGGGCGCAGAGCGCTCCCCGTGTCGGCGTCAGCCCCGTCGCGGCAGCGGTCGGCGACAGCGTCACCGTCGAGGCCGACCGGCTCACGCCGGGCGCCACCTACCGGCTCGAAGCGCGCGCCCCTTCGGGCGCGAGCGAGGTGGCCGAGGCAACGGCCGGCCCGACTGGTGCGGTGCGCTTCGAGGCGACCTTGCGGGAGCCCGGGACGACCGAGCTGCGCCTGTCGGGTCCCGACGTCGAAGCCGCGCTGCGGGTGCGTGCCAGCGCGCCGACGCCTGGCGCCAGACCCGAAGCGCTGCCACCGCCGGCGACCGAAGCGCCGCCGCCCGAGCCAGCACCGACGCCCGAAGCGCGACCCGAAGCGCCGCCCCCGGCACCCGAGGCGCCCGCTGCCGCCCCGCCCGAGGCGGGGTTGGCGCTGGTCCTCGTGGACGACGGCGCCGAACTGCGTGCACCCGACGGCAGCCTGCGCTGGCGCTTCACTCGACCCGAAGGCAGCGGCGACACCCGCGCCGCCGTGCTCCACCTCGGAAGCGCCTGGATCGCGCACGGCGCCACGGTGCTGGAGCTCGAGCTCGATACCGGCCGCGTCCTGCAGCGGACGCTGTCGTCTGGACCCATCGTCGAGCTGGTCCCCCTCGGGACCGGCGTGCGGGTGGTGAGCGACGTCCCCTTGGCTGCGGGCACGACGCGCGTCGAGCACCGGATCGAAGGGGGGCTGGCGACCCCGCCGGCCAGCTTCCACCCCTCGCTGCCGGCGCTGCGCTGGTGGCAGGCCGAGGCTGCCGTGGCCGACCCGAGCGCCGCGCTCGAGCGCGACCCCACCAACCCCTTCCTGCACCTGCGTGTGGCCGAGGTGGCCGACGACATGGCGCAGCGCGACGCCGCCCTCGACGCTGCGCTGGACGCCGCGCTCGCCACGCGCGGGCCGTTCTTCGTGACCGCCCAGATCGCCCGAGCGATGGCGTCCCACGGCCGCTACGAGACCGCCGACGCCGCCATGGGGGCGGCGCTGCTCGATTTCGAGGCGCGCGGCTACGATCCTGGCTTGCTCACCGACGCCGATGCCCACGACGCCTACGGCTTCCCGCTGCGGCCGCTGCGTCGCGCGCTGGCCGAAGCCGACCGCGAAGCCGCCGACCTGTGGGCCCGCTGGTTGCCGCGCACCGCGGGCCCGGGCATGCCGGGGGCGGCCGACGCGCTGCGCGAGCACGCCGACCTGCTGCGCCAGGAGGGCCAGGAGGAGGCCGCGGCCGCGGTGCGTGCCAGTGCTGGCGAACTCGGCGCCAGCAGCGTTCGCCAGGTGCTCGGCAACGCCGCGGTCAACCTGGGGCGGGGCGGCTGGTACGCCGCCAGCGCCCTGGTGACCGCCGCCGTGATGCTGCACCTGACGCTGCTGGCGAAGTACTGGCGGGTCCAGTCGCTGCTGATGCGGCGCGCCCGCGAGACCGGCCGGCGAGCCAGCGGCGCCTGGCGCTTGCGCGTCATCCGGCACTACGGCACCACCGAGAAGCTGGCCTTGGTGCTTCTGCTGGCGGCAGCCCACGCGGTCGCGGCGCTGGCGGTCTGGACGCAACGCGGCGACGCGGCAGCGGCAGCGGCTGCCGCCGGGCACGTGAGCGCTCCCTTCGTAGCTCCGCTACTGACGCCTGACCCGAGCGCGGACTCCGGCTCGCAGCATTTGCTCGAGGCCTACCGGCTGTGGCACGCCAGCGAGCCCGAGGCTGCTGCGCGGCGCTTCGAGGTGGCCGTGCTGGAGGGCGTACCCGACGCCGAGGCGAGCCTGGAGGCGGTGCGGGCGGGCGAGCGGCCGCCGGCGCCGACGCCGGCGACGGTGCGAGCCGCCGCGGCCGGCACGTGGGGCGCAGCCGTGGCGGCGGCCTACCGCGATCCGTTCGGTTACCTGGCCGGCGCCGAGGCGCCCGCCGCGCTGCCAGCGTGGGCGTCGACGACGCTGCTAGCGCTCTTCCTGGTCGTCGCGCTGCTGCACCTCGCGGCGCTGCTCGTGCCGCGGCCACGGTTGTCACGCAACGCACCGCGCACGCTTCCCTACCACGCCATGGCCTTGCTGGTGCCGGGGAGCGGCGCCGCCGATGAGCTCTGGGGCGTGCTGCTGCTGGTGCCATGGGCGGTGTTCGGCATCGACGCGCTGGCGCAGCTCGGCTGGGCGGTGAGCCCGCTCGACATCCCGCTCCTGACCGGCTTGTGGGCCCTGAGCGGCCTCTACGCCATCAACCTGGTGGCCTGGGGCATCGAGCTGGGCTCGTACCTGCGGCGCATGCGCGACCTGCGCCTCGAACAGCCCGATCTTGCGCAGGAGTTCGGCATGAAACCGCTCGTCGCACGCGACTGAGCCGCGGATGCAGCGCCGCGGCTTCGCCCTCGTCGCCGCCGCGGCGCTGCTGTGGGCGCTGCTGGGCCTGTTCTCGCGCGGCCTGCTCGAGCGCGGGCTGGCGCCGCTCGAGATCGCCTTCTGGCGCGCCTCGCTGGCTGGCGCCGCCTTCGCGCTGCACGCGTTGCTGGTGGGCCGGCTGCGGCTCGACGGCGGCGCCGACCTGGCACGGCTGGCCGGCTTCGCGCTGATCGGCGTCACGCTCTTCTATGCCGCCCTGGTGCTGGCGATCGAGACCGGCGGCATCACGCTGGCCTTCGTGCTGCTCTACACCGCGCCCGCCTTCGTGACGCTGCTGGCCTGGCCGCTGTTGGGTGAGCGGCTGAGCGTCGCGAAGGCGGCCTGGCTGGCGCTGGCGACCATCGGGGTGGTGCTGGTGGCGGCGGCGGACGGCGACGCCAGCGGCATCCGCGTGTCGGCGGCCTCG
>PXAU01000286.1 GCA_003567075.1 Trueperaceae bacterium | reverse complement strand
CACCAGCCGCCCGCCCTGGACCACGAGCACGACGTCCTGGAGCGCGCGCGGGTCGGTCAGCGGATCGCCGCGCACCAGCAGCAGGTCGGCCACCGCACCGATCTCGAGCGAACCGAGGTCAGGGCGACGCAGCAGCTGCGCAGCCACGCTGGTGGCAGCGCGCAGCGCGTCGCGCGGGACCATGCCGGCGCTCACGAGCAGCGCCACCTCGCCCGGCAGCGAGCCATGGCGGTAGTCGGTGCCGGCGGCGATGGTGACGCCCGCCCGGTAGGCGCGGCGGACGCTCTCGGGGTGGACGGCGTGGGCTTGGCGCGCGCTGGCTTGGGCGGCGGCGGGAGGGCGCGCGCCGGCCACGGCGACGCCGCTGGCCACCTCGCGCGCGACCGTGCGCGTGGGCACGTAGACGGTGCCGCGCGCCAGCATCGCGGCGACCTCGGCGTCGCCGAGCCAGTAGCCGTGCTCGAGCGAGTCGACGCCGGCGGTGATGGCGGCGAGCACACCGGGGCCGCCCACGGCGTGCGCCGCCACCGGCAGGCCGGCAGCGTGCGCGACCTCGACCACGGCGGCGATCACCTCGAACGGTAGCTGCTGGTCGTGTGGCGCCGTGCCGGGCGTGCTCAGGCCGGCGGTCACCATCAGCTTGAGCCAGTCGACGCCCTCGGCCACGGCCTGCTCAGCGGCGGCTCGGGCCGCCGCGACGCTGCCCACCTGCCGGCCCATGAAGGCACAGTGGCCGCCGACGGCCACGATCGGCCGGCCCGCGACGACGGTGCGCGGCCCCGGCACCAGGTTCTCGGCGAGGGCCTGTCGCCATTGCAGGTCGAGACCGTCGGGGGCGCCGAGGTCACGCACGGTGGTCACCCCGGCGCGCAGCTGGGCGCGGGCGTTGCGCGCCATGCGCAGCGCCAGCAGCCCAGGCGGCAGCGTCCGCTCGCTGGGATCGGTGTTGGTGATCGCGAGGTGCACGTGGGCGTCGATGAGGCCCGGCAGCAGGGTGACGTCGAGGTCGGAGAGGTCGAGGTGCGCGGCCGAGGCCGTGCTCGTAGCGACGATGCGCCCGTCCTGGACGTGCAGCGTGGAACGGTCACGGCGATGGTCGCGGCCGTCGAAGCTGGCCGGGACCGTGAGGCGGAACGCGTGCGGCGTGACGTCCATCTAGAAGCGCGGCAGCGCGCCGGTCCAATCGGGGCGGTAGCGGCGCATCTGGGCCACGTCGTCGCGGTCGCGGATGCCGCAGCGCAGGTACTGCTCGTGCAGCCGCGCGAGCGCGTCGCGGTCGAGCCGCACCCCCAGCCCCGGCCCGCTCGGTACGGCCAGGGAGCCGTCCTCGAAGCGCACGCGGCCGCCCTCGATCACCTCGTCGTCCTGCCAGGGGTAGTGGGTGTCGCAGGCGTAGCTGAGCTCGGGCAGGCTGGCGGCCACGTGCGTCATGGCGGCGAGGCTGATGCCCAGGTGCGAGTTCGAGTGCATCGAGAGGCCCAGACCCCAGGTCCGGCAGATGCTGGCGAGATGCGCGGTGGCACGGAGACCGCCCCAGTAATGGTGGTCGGCCAAGATCACTTGGGCGGCGCCGAGCCGCAGCCCATCCGGGAGATGCTCGAAGGCGGTGATGACCATGTTGGTCGCCAGCGGCGCGTCGAGCTGCCGCGCCACCTCGGCCATGCCTTCGAGGCCGGGGGTGGGGTCCTCGAGGTACTCGAGCGTGCCTTCGAGCGCCCGTGCCACGCGCAGGCTGGTGGCGACGCTCCAACCGCCGTTCGGATCGATCCGCAGCGGCAGCGCTGGGAACGCGTCCGCCAGCGCCTGCATGGTCTCAACCTCGCGCTCGGGTTCGAGCACGCCGGCCTTGAGCTTGATGGACCTGAAGCCGTGCAGCGCGCACATGCGTCGGGCTTGCGCGACGACGGCCTCAGGCTCGAGCGCCTCGCCCCAGGGATCGTCGTGCTCGTGTCCCGCGCCCTGGTGGCGCGCCAGCTTGTAGAACAGGTAGGCGCTGTACGGGACACGTTCGCGCACGGCGCCGCCCAGGAGGTCGACCAGCGGGCGCTGCAGCAGCTGCCCCTGGAGGTCCAGGAAGGCCACCTCGAAGGCGGCTTCGACCTTCGCCGGGAGGTTGCGCCGCAGCGTGCCCGGTGCGACCGACAGCCCCTCGTCGCCTCCTGGGCGCAGGTGCGATTCGATGCGCGCCCGCAGGCCGTTGAGGTCGAACGGATCGAGGCCAAGGAGATGCTCGCGCACGGCATCGAGGCCGGCGAGCATGGCGCTGTCGCCGTACGTCTCGCCGAGGCCGACCAGGCCGTCGCCGCTCTCGACCTCGACGATGCTGCGCAGCGCGTAGGGCTCGTGGATCCCGACCACGTTGAGGAGCGGCGGGTCACGGAACGCGATGGGGGTCACGCGGACGGCGGTGACGGTCAAGGCGTTCCCTCGCTCGGGAGGCTGGGCGCGGCCTCGGAGCCGTCTGCCTCGAGGTACTCGGCCTCGAAGCGCGCGCGGGTGGCGGCGTCCATGGGGTAGGTCCCCTCGACCGGCTGGCCGGCCAGGACCTGGCGCTCGATCCAGGCCTCCTCGCGTTCCTTGACGAGCGCCTCGCGCGCCACCTCGGCCGCGATGGCGCGCGGGATCACGATCACGCTCTCGTCATCCCCCACCACCACGTCGCCCGGGCGTACCTGCACACCGCCGCAGGTGATCGCCAGGTCGAGGTCCTCGGGGTGGTGCGCAATTAGGTTGGTGTTGGCGTTCATGCCGTTGGCGTAGCTCGGCAGGGCCAAGCCGGCGATGAAGGGCCCGTCGCGGAAGGGACCGTCGCTGACCACGCCGGCGGCGCCGCGCACCATCATGCGGGCGACGAGCATGCCGCCCATGGTGCCGCAGGTGGTGTCCTCGCGCGCCTCGATCACCAGCACCTGGCCCGGCTCGATGGTGTCGGCGATGCGGCGCTGGGGGTTCTCGGGACGCTTCCAGGCCGCCAGCGTGTCGAGGTCCTCGCGTTGGGCGACGTAACGCAGGGTGCGAGCGACGCCGACCATCACTCCGCCACCCGGGCGCAGCCGCTGGACGGAGCGCATGACGCGCGAGCGGAAGCCGCGCTGGTAGAGCACGGTGGCCAGCGTTGCGGTGGTCAGCTGCGAGAGCTGTTCGCGGGTGGCGACGTCGAGCGGCGCCAGATCGTCGGTGCTCACGGATGGGCCTCGCGCGCCAGGTTCCGTTCGCGCTCGGCTCGGATCGCCGGGTCGAGCGCCGGCGCTTCGAGCGCATACGCCCGTTCGGCGTAGTCGAAGCCCTCGAGCTCGTTGGCGGCGCGCTCGGGATCGCGCGGGGAGGCGTAATGGGCCCAGATGGCGGTGATCATGCCGTCCGCGTCGAACTCGTACCACTCCGAGCCGCGGATGTACTCGCCCAGGCGCGGCTTGAAGTGCGTCCACTCGACCACCAGCTCGCGCCCGTCGCAGACCAGGCGGTCGATGGTCCATTGCGACCCCGCGGCGCGCACGAAGCCGATCCACAGGTCGGCGATGGCGTCGCGCCCGAGGTACGGTCCGCCCACGCCGGGTGGGAAGTAGTGCACGCACGCCGGCGCCAGGACCTGCGCGAAGCGCTCGCGGCTGGCGGCGTTGCAGGCCTCGAAGTAGCCCTGCACGGCTCGTATCAGGGTCGAACGGCGGGCCTCGTCGATCGTGCTCATGGTGCCTCCTCGTGGTCGCGCTCCGGCTGCGTGGCGGCGGGCGGGGTGGTCTCCGCGGTGGGTTCTGCGGTGGTGTCTGCGTTGGTCTCTTCGGTGGTGTCTGCGTTGGTCTCTTCGGTGGTGTCCGCGGTGGTCTCCGCGGTGGCCTCGCTCGGGGCCTCCGGGCGGGTGCGTTCAGCGTTTCGGGTCGTGCCGCTCGCGCCTGGCGCGACGCCGGTCAGCCAGGCTTCGACCTCCTGCAGGTGCGCTCGCATGCGTTGGGCGGCGCCCTCGGCGTCGGCCTCCGCCACGGCCTGCGCGATGGCGCGGTGCTTCGCGGCGGCCCGCGTCGCCGCGCCGGGGAGGCGAGCGCCGGCGCGACGGACCTCGAGCAGGGGATCGATCAAGGGCTCGAGTAGCAGCTCGAACAGGGGGTTGCCGCTGGCCGCGGCCAACAGTCGGTGGAACTCGAGGTCGCTCCAGGCGAAGGCCTCGAGGGCGTCGGGGCGGCCGGCGCCGGCGCGGTCACGGCCGGGGCCGCCGCTGGTTGCCTCGAGGGCGCGCTCGAGCTCGTGCGCCAGCGCCTCCGTGCGCGCCACGTTGGCAGCCAGGGCACGGCGCTGGTCCGAGCTGGCGGCGCGACTGGCGGCCGCCGCGATCGCGGGTTCGAGCGCGTGCCGGAGCTCGAAGAGCTGCGCCTGGCCCAACCGGTTCCGGCGGATGTAGAGGCGCAACGGGTCGCTCACTGCCGAGGCATGCATGCGCGCGACGAAGGCGCCGACGCCGGGTCGCACCTCGACCAGGCCGCGCTGCGCCAGACGACCGAGCGCCTCGCGCACCACGATGCGGCTCACCTGCAGTTGCTCGGCCATGCTGCGCTCGCTGGGGAGCCGGGCACCGGGCCCCAGCTCGTGGTCCAGGATGCGCTGCGCGAGCTGCTCGGCGACGCTGTCGCTCAACGAGCTTCGCGGTGCCGGCGCGAGTCGCGGCAGGGCCATGGTGGGGCCGTCGTGGAGCGGCATCCTCGTCTCCCTCCGGGTGGGCGCTTGAGGCACCGGTGGTCAGGTGGTATGACCAGAACCGTCCGAAGCCTACGGCGCGTACGAGCGGCTGTCAAACTCGCCGCGAGGGGAGCGTCGAGCGCGTTCGGCGCGACCAAGCCGCGGCCCTCGGGGACGCGCAGGCTCGAGCGACCAGAAGACCCAGGAAGGGGAAGAGCCATGCAACTCACCGGTGCGCAACTGATCGGCTACAGCGGGAGCAGCGAGGGACCTGCCACGTTCGCCGGCATCGATCCTACGCTCCGCACCACGCTCGCGCCGCGCTACCGCGAGGCCAGCGAGGGCGAGATCGATCGCGCCATGCGCGCGGCGGAACGAGCCTTCGAGCCGTACCGATCGTGGCCGGCACGCCGCCGCGCGGCCTTCTTGCGCAGCGTTGCCGAGGAGCTCGACGCGCTCGGCGAGGTGCTCGTGGAGCGCGTCACGGCCGAGACCGCCCTACCGCACGCCCGCGTGCGCT
>PXAU01000051.1 GCA_003567075.1 Trueperaceae bacterium | reverse complement strand
TGATCGCCTTCGCGGGCATCGGCGTCAACGTGCTCGCCAACAACGCGCTCATGTTCGGTCGCTGGGGCTTCCCGGCGCTGGGTCTGGTCGGCACCGGGTACGCCACCGCGATCGTGTACACGCTCATGGCGCTGCTCCTGGCCGCCTACGTGCGTTGGCGCGAGCCGCAGCATCCGGTGCTGCGCTGGGCCCGGGTGCAACGCGCGCGCGTCGCCGAGGTCGTGCGGCTCGGTTGGCCCATCGCGCTCACCGTCGGCTTCGAGACCGGGCTGTTCGCGACCACGGCGTTCCTGATGGGGCTGGTGGGGCAGGCCGAGCTCGCCGGCCATCAGGTGGCCATCCAGACGGTGTCGTTCACCTTCATGATCCCGCTCGGTCTGGGCATCGCCACCACCGCCCGGGTGGGCCATGCGGTCGGTCGCGGCGACCCGCTGGGGGTCCGCGCGGCTGGAGCGGTCGGCATGGGTCTGTCGCTGGCCGTCATGTGCTGCACCGCGCTCTTGTACTGGACGGTGCCGCACCTGATCATCGGGCTCTACCTCGACCTGCGCGACCCCGCCAACGCAGGCGTCATCGCCTTCGCCACCGCCTTCTTGCGCATCGGCGCCATGTTCCAGCTGGTCGATGGGCTTCAGGTCAGCGCCATCGGCGCGCTGCGCGGGCTGCGGGACACGCGCGTCCCCATGCTCATCACGTTGGTCTCGTACTGGCTGGTCGGGATGGGGTCGGGCGTGTACCTGGCCTTCGGCGTGGGCCTCGAGGGCGCCGGCCTGTGGTACGGGCTGGTAGCCGGTCTGGCGCTGGCCGCCCTGTGGCTCACGCGACGGTTCGTGATGCTGGCGCGTCGGGTAGGATGACGCCTCGGGGAGGACCATGTGAGCACGTTCGTCTCGATCTCGATCTACGCGGTCATCGTGATGTTCCTGCTGACCGCGCTCTCGGCCGGCTTCGTGCTGCTCGGGCGCTGGATCGTCCGGCGCACGCACGATCCCGACGCAGAAGCCCACTGACCGCGGGCGGTCGCACCACACCGTGATCCAACGCCTGCGCGGCTTCGCGGCCGGTCCGCCGCCGGACCCGGTCGAGGCCGCGTCGCTCCTGCGTCTGGTGTACCTGGCGGTCTTCGGCGCGCAGCTTCTGCTGGCGTTCCTGGTGGGCGCCCTGCTGGCCTCGCTGGTGCCCGGCACGGGTGCCCCGAACGACGTCATCGCGCTCGTGCTGCTGGCCGTGGCGGTCTTCCACCTGCCGCTCGGGTGGCTGTTCGGCCACGCCGCGATCCATGCCGGCGGGCGTCAGTCGGCCCTCTCGGGCGTGATCGCTGCCGGCGTGCTGCTCTCCATCCCGGCGTGGTTCGGTGCGTTGCTCGTGCTCTCGGGCCAGCGCGCGATGTACCTCATCGGCATCATGAGCGTCGTTGCGGTCGGCTACGCCCTCGGCTTCGTGCTCACTGGCGTGGCCGCGCGTGCCGCGGCTGCGCCTGAGACCCCGACCCCGACCCCGACCCCGACACCGACCCCGAGCACCGCCCCGAGCACCGCCCCGAGCACCGCCCCGTCTCGCGAACCAGAGGAACCCAGCAGATGAACCTCGATCCCCACTGTCCCTACCCGTCGCAGCGGATGCCGCTCATGGCTCGCAACGTCGTCGCCACCTCGCAGCCGTTGGCGGCGCAGGCTGGCCTGCGCATGCTGCTCCAAGGCGGCAACGCCGTGGACGCCGCCATCGCTGCGGCCGCCACCCTGACCGTGGTCGAACCGACCAGCAACGGGCTCGGAAGCGACGCCTTCGCGCTCGTGTGGGACGGCGAGCGGCTGCACGGGCTGAACGCCTCGGGCCGCAGTCCGCGAGCCCTCCGCCCGGAGCGCTTCGCCGGTGCCGACGCGCTGCCCTACAGCGGTTGGGACAGCGTCACGGTGCCCGGCGCGGTGTCGGGCTGGGTGGCACTGCACGAGCGTTTCGGCAGTCTGGCGCTCGAGACGTTGCTCGGGCCCGCCGTGACGTACGCAGCCGAAGGCTTCGCCGTCTCGCCGATCACCGCCCGGGCCTGGTCGCTCAGCCGCGCGCGTTTCGCCGACCAGCCCGACTGGCAGCGCGCCTTTGCGCCGGGCGGCACGACGCCACGGGCGGGGGAGACCTGGCGTTTCCCCGACCAGGCCCGCTCGCTGATGTGCATCGCCGAGACCGCCGGCGAGGCCTTCTACCGCGGGGACCTCGCCGACGCCATAGCCGCGCACGCCCGCAGCGGTGGCGGCCTGCTCGAGCACGACGACCTGGCCGAGCATCGGCCCGAGTGGGTGGCGCCGCTGTCGACGCCGTATGGTGGCTTCGATCTGTTCGAACTGCCACCCAACGGGCAGGGCCTGGCGGCGCTCATCGCCCTGGGCATCCTGCGGCATCGCCCCGACCTGCACGACCATCCGCTCGATAGCCCGCGCTGGCTGCACCTGCAGATCGAGGCGCTGAAGCTGGCGCTGGCCGACGCCGAACGCTGGATCGCAGACCCTGACCACATGACGGAGGTCGCTGCCGCGCAGCTGCTCGACGACGCCTATCTGGTGGAGCGCGCAGCCCTCATCGACGCGAAGCGGGCCGGTGACCCCGGCCACGGGACGCCACCGGCTGGCGGGACGGTGTACCTGAGCGCGGCCGACGCGGCCGGCCGCATGGTCAGCTTCATCCAGTCGAACTACGCTGGCTTCGGTTCGGGCGTCGTGGTGCCCGGCACTGGCATCGCGCTCCAGAACCGCGGCGCCGGCTTCGTGCTCACGCCCGGCCACCCCAACCGCGTCGGTGGCGGGAAGCGTCCGTTCCACACGATCATCCCGGCCTTCCTAACGGAAGCGGGCGCGCCGCGCTGCAGCTTCGGGGTGATGGGTGGACCGATGCAGGCCCAAGGCCACGTGCAGATGACGCTACGGCTCGTGGACCAGCGCCAGAACCCGCAGGCGGCCTCCGATGCCCCCCGCTGGCGGGTGCTGGCCGGGCGCAGCCTGGCGGTGGAGGCCTCGCTGCCGGCCGCCACGCTGCAGGTGCTGCTCGAACTCGGCCACGATGTGAACGTGACCCCGCCCGACCAGAGCTTCGGGTTCGGCGGCGCGCAACTCGTGTGGCGCGACGAGACGGGGTACGTAGCGGGGTCCGACCATCGCAAGGACGGTCAGGCGGTAGGGTACTGAGGGTGCGCACCGCGGCCCTCGGGTGGGTCGTTGGTCCGAAGCGGGCCTCGCGCACCGAGGAAGGAGGTCGCCCATGGCCACTGCCAACACCGGCGACACCGTCCACGTCCACTACACGGGCCGTCTCGACGACGGGACCGTGTTCGACAGCTCCGAAGGGCGCGATCCGCTCGCGTTCACGGTCGGCGCAGGTCAGGTGGTCCCAGGCTTCGAAGAGGCCGTCAACGGCATGCAGGTCGGCGACAGCAAGACCGTCCGTATCGCCCCTGGCGATGCCTACGGCGAACGTCGCGAGGATCTCCTGCTCGACGTCCCCAACGAGCAGCTGCCCGAAGGGCTCGAGCCCGAGGTCGGCATGGAACTCGGGTTGCGCGGCCAGGACGGCCAAACGATGCCCGTACGGGTGGCCGCCATCGGTGACGAAGCCATCACCCTGGACGCCAACCATCCGCTGGCTGGCGAGCCGCTGACCTTCGACGTCGAGCTGGTCGACGTCGCCTGAGCGATCGCGCCTGCGGTCGCGGTGGTCGCCGCGACCGCAGGCGTCGCTTCACCTCCAAGGCATCCTGTAGCGCGCCGCCCGGCTGCGTCCGGCCGCGCTCGGCACGGCTGCGTCCCGCGAAGCGCCGGACGCAGCGTCAGTACGTGTCGTACTTGTTGCGCGCGTCCTGCAGCAGATGCGCCATGTCGAGCGCCTTCGAGGTCCCGATGACGACGCAGTCGACCGGGTTGTCGGCCAGCGCCACCGGGATGCTGGTGATGCGCTGGAGGAACAGATCGAGCGCGCGCAGCTGCGAACCACCGCCGATGAGCACGATGCCGCGCTCGATCACGTCGGAGATGAGCTCTGGCGGCGCTTGCTCCAGCACCTTGCGGACGCCCACCGCGATCTTGTCGAGCGAGTCCCGCAAGGCCTCCACCACGTCCTCGGTGGAGACGACCACGGTCTTGGGCATGCCGTCGATCAAGTCGCGGCCCCGCACCTCCATCTCGGCGATGTCGGCCGCGCTCGGGAGGATGGCAGCGCCCACGGTGCGCTTGATCTCCTCGGCGGTGCGGTCGCCGATCAGCAGGTTGTGCTTGGCCTTGATGAAGGCCATGATGTCGCGGTCGAAGTGGTTACCGGCGATTCGCAGCGACTCGCTCACCACGATGCCACCCATCGACAGCACCGCGATGTCGGTGGTGCCCCCACCGACGTCGATGACCATGGTGCCCACCGGTTCCTCGATGCGGACACCGGCCCCGATGGCGCCGGCGATCGGCTCCTCGATCAAGAGCGCCTTGCGGGCGCCGATCTCGTGTACCGCCTGCACCACGGCGCGCTTCTCGACCTCGGTGATCCCGGACGGGATGCACACCATGATGGTGGGCCGTAGGAAGCGCGCGGGGCCGGTCAGGACCTTCCGGATGAACGCCTTGAGCAACGCTTCGGTGAGGGTGTAGTCGGCGATCACGCCGTCGGCCATGGGGCGCACGGCCATGACGTTGCCGGGCGTGCGGCCCAGCATCCGGTACGCCTCCTCGCCGACGGCCTTGACGTCGTTGCTGCCCTTCGCCACGGCGATGACGGCTGGTTCGCGCAGCACGACGCCCTTGCCCTTGAGGTGGATGCGCACGGTGGTGGTGCCGAGGTCGACGCCGATCATGGCGCCACGCTACCACCCGCGCCACGGCTGCGCGGCCCCGCCCGGGTAGCATGACGCGCGACGTTCGCGAGGGCGCGCGGGACGGACGGTGCGACGCGGTGAGGGACATGCCGGTGGCGAGCGCGAGGCAAGCACGGGCGAGACCACAGAAGAACCTTGAAGGCAGCTCCGCCGGGGGGGCAGCGGGGTGCGGAGCGACGCCCTCAAGGTTGCCAGCACCGTACCGGCGCCGCATTTGGCGCACCGGGGTCTGGCTCACGATTCAGGCGCTTGCGCCTCGCCGACGGGGCCGACCGGCGCCGTCGAGGCCGCGGTGAGCGCCAGCCGCATTCCGCCCGGCGCTCCGCGGCGGCCCCCGTACAGCGCGCTGGCGGACGTCTACGACGCGATCATGCAGGACGTGCCGTACCGCTCCTGGTGCCGCTTCGTGCTGACGCAGCTGGCCTTGCGGGGCTGGCGCGGCGAGCGTGTGCTGGACCTGGGCTGCGGCACCGGGCGGGCCGGCACGCCGTACCGCCACGAGGGCTATGCGGTGCTCGGCGTCGATCCCTCGGCGGCGATGGTGCGGGCCGCGCGGCGCCGCGATCCCGACGGCCGCTACGCCGTTGCGGACGCCCGCACGTTGTCGCTGCGGCGCCGCTTCGACCTGGTCATCGCGGTCTTCGACGCGCTCAACAACCTGACCGGTGACGGCGAACTCGCGGCCGCCTGCGAGCGGGTGCTGGCGCACCTCGAGCCCGGCGGCGCGTTCGTGTTCGACGTCAACACCAGCGTCGGTCTGCGTTCCCTCTGGGAGGACGACGTGGCCGAGGGCTGGGCGGACGACGTGTTCTACCGTTGGGAGCACACCTGGGACGCCCAGGCGGGGCGTGCGCGCGTGGCGGCGTACTGCCGCGGACCTGCCGGGGCGTTCGTCGAGTACCACGAGGAGCGCCCCTTCGACCCGCCCGAACTCGAGGCCGTGCTGACGGCGGTGGGTTTCGCGCCCGTCGAACTGCTGCGCTACCCCGGTGGCGAGCCGTGCGAGGAGGGCGATCCGAGGGTGTGGGTCATCGCCCGGCGACCGACCTGAGCGCGTCGCGGCGGTCTCGGTTCGCGGCGGGCGTGGCGAGGCGGGCCAGTCGCGCCGCGGCGGGCCGGGGAGGCAGCGCGGTCAGTCGTCCAGACCGGCCTGTTCGCGTACCACCCTGGCGATGGCACTGACGTCCTCGTCACCGAAACCGCGCTTGACCAGGCCCGTCTCGAGCTGGGCCACGTACGCCGCCAGCGGCAGCGGGGCACCGGCCGCGGCGGCAGCGTCGAGTGCGATGCCGAGGTCCTTGCGGTGCAAGCGCACGCGGAACCCAAGGGGGTACTCGTTGCGCAGCATGTTCGGGCCGCGGTGGGTGAGTCCCCACGATCCGGCGGCGCCGCCCGAGACCGCCCGATGCGCGGCCTCGACGTCGATGCCGGCGGCCATGCCGAGGACCAGACCCTCGGCCACCGCCGCGTAGGTTCCGGCCACGATCACCTGGTTCATCGCTTTGGCGACCTGGCCGGCGCCGCTGGCGCCGACGTACGTGATGGTGGTACCCAGCACCTCGAGCAGCGGACGCACCCGCTCCAAGGCGGGTTCCTCGCCGCCGACCATGATCGACAAGGTGCCCTGCTGCGCGCCCTCGCTGCCGCCCGAGACGGGCGCATCGAGCAGCGCCACCTGGCGCTCCGCCAGCCGCCGGTGCATGCTGCGGACCGCGTCGGGCGCGATGGTGCTCATGTCGATGACGACCGAACCCGGGTCCAACGCCTCGGCCGCGCCCTGGGGGCCGAACAGCACCGCCTCGACGTCGGGCGTGTCGGCCACCATCGTGATCAACACCTCGCTCTCGCCCGCGGCCTCGGCCGGGCTGGCCGCGGGATGCGCGCCCCGCTTGACCAGGGGTGTTTCTCGCTCGCGCGTCCTGTTGTGGACGCACACGTCGAAACCAGCCTCGAGGAGGCGGGCGGCCATCGGGCCGCCCATGGTGCCGAGACCGATGAAGCCAATGCGCATGGGTGTCACCTCCGGTCCGCCGGCCGCGGCCGACGGCTCGAGGCAGTGTACCGGGCGGCGCCTCAGTCCTCGCGGCGCCACAGCGGCGTCAGCCGCGCCGCGACCCGCTTGGCGACAGCCAGTGCGTGCGAGGCGGCGCGCTCGGTCGCACGTGCGTCGAGGTCGGGCAGCGTGCCTTCGCGCAGGCGGGTCGGCAAGCTGACGCCCAGGCGCTCACCCCAGGCGCGGCGCCATGTCTCGGGCAGCTCGTCCGGGAGCTCGCGTTCGGCCAGCCGCGCCCACAGCCGGGCCCACGCGCGCGGCACGCTGCGCCAGGCGTCGTAGCCGCCGCCGCCCGTCACCACCATGCGACCCTCGCAGCAGCGCTCCGCCAGGTCGATCACGCGACCGTAGACCGCGTCGAGCCCGTCGCCGCTCAGCGACAACTGCGCCAGCGGATCGCGCCAGTGGGCGTCGGCGCCTGCCTGGAGCACGATCACGTCGGGTCCGAAGGCGCTGAGCGCGGTGGGCACCAGCGCGTCGAAGGCGGCGAGGTAGCCCGCATCGTCGATGAAGGGCGCCAGCGGCAGGTTCACGGCGAACCCCCGGCCGGCGCCGGCGCCGATCTCGTCCTCCGCGCCGGTGCCCGGGAAGAGCGTGCGACCGCTCTGATGCACGCTGACCGTGAGCACGTCGGCGCGCTCCCAGAAGATGCCCTGCACGCCGTCACCGTGATGCACGTCGACGTCGACGTAAGCGACGCGTAGCCCCCGGCGCCGGGTCAGGTGTTCGATGGCGAGCGCCAGGTCGTTCACCAGACAGAAACCCGAGGCGCGCGCGCGGTGGGCGTGATGCAGGCCGCCGGTGAGGTGCACGGCGCGCTGCGCTGCGCCGCTGGCGACCAACTCGGCGGCGCTGACGGTGGCGTCCGCCGCTCGCATGGCCACCCGGTGCATCCCTGGTACGACGGGGCAGTCGCTGGTGCCGAGGCCGAACATGCGCGCGTCGTCGACGCGTTCTCCGCGGCCAGCGCGAATCAAGGCCTCCAAGTAGGCCTGCTCGTGTACGGCGCCCAGGAGCCGCTCGTCGAGCCGCTCGACATCCGCCACCTCGTCCTGGTGCAGGGCACCGCATGCCTCGAGCAGGGCTCTCGTCAGCGCGCCGCGCTCGGCCCGGAAGGGGTGCGAGCTGCCGAAGGGCGAGCGCTCGAGCACCGGGTCGTCGACCAGTAGGGTGCGGGGACGGGTCATGCGACCTCCTCCACTTCCGGCCCGCGCTGCGGGCTGGCCGGTGGTGCTGCGTCGGGCTCTGGCCACAGTACCGTCCAGCCCTCTCGGGTCAGGTTGCCGGCCACGCGAGGCGCGTCGATCGTGTTCACACGAACGATGAAGCAGCCGATCTCCGGCTCGGCCCGGGTGGTGGTCAACTGCGACACGTTCAGGCCGTGCTGCGCGAGCGTCTGCAGCAGCGCGGCCAGGCATCCGGGCCGGTTGCCCACCTCCACCTCGAGCACCGAGGACGGTTCGCGGATGGCGGCCGGCAGCGCCAACGCTGCCAGCAGGTCGGGCGGCGAGACGATCCCGACCAGCTGTTCCCCATCGAGCACGGGCAGCGCCCCCACGCGGTACTCCCGCAACCAGGCGGCCACGTCCTCGGCCGCGTCGTCAGGATGCGCGGTGGCGACGGGCGTGACCATGATGGAGCGCACCGGATCGGAGACGTGCACGTCGGGACGGGCGCTCGGATGGGGCGAGTCGACCGCGCGCAGGTCACGGTCGGAGACGATGCCCACGAGGCGCGCCTCGCCTTGCTCGTCGTCCTCCAGGATGGGGAAGTGACGCACCCGCCGCATCTCCATCAAGGCCGCCACGTCGCGGATGGGCATCTCGGGGCCGATGGCGATCACGTTGACGGTCATCACGTCGCGTACCAGCACGCCGGTTCGCCTCCGTTCACGGGCGCTTCTCGCCCAGGCAGGGGATCGTGTCCGAGTGGTCCGGTCTGGCGGTCAGCGCGCGTAGGCGTCGCGGCTCGGTGGTCGCTAAGCGCCGCCAGTGCAGCACCAGCGCGTCGGCGAAGCGCAATGGCTGCGTGCCGGCGCTGGCGTAGAGACCGAGCGCCTCGCCGAGGGGCGATGCCCGCAGCGCATCGTCGAGGTCGGCGCACTCGGCCGCGCACGCGACCTGATGCAGCATCATCGCGTGGAACGGCGCCAACTCGCTGCGGCGCAGCCCGCTCACCAGGCGCTCGCCGGCGGTCTCGGCGTCGCGCGCGAGCAACGCCGCGCAGGCCGCGAGGGTCTGGATCCAGGCGACCTGTTCCAGGTCGCCTCGCTCGGGCCTGCCGTCGGGAGCGGAGAAAGCGCTGGATCGGGTCTCGACCATCGCCGCGCAGGCGGCCCGAAGATGCGCTTCGGTCGCCTCCGGCCGGCCAGCCCGGAGCGTCGCCGCTGCGGCGTGGGTACGCGCCTGTGCCAGCTGATAGGGTCGTCCCTTCTCGTCCATCGTTCGCAGGGCCAGCTCCAGCGCGTGCTCGGGGTCGCGTGCGAACAGGTTCGCCGACAGCAGCGAGTCGCGGTAGAGCGCGCTCGAGCGGAGGTCGCCGTCATCGCTCTCGATGCGCTCGATGAGGGTGTCGAAGAGCCTACGGGCGTGCTCGAGGTCGGGGTTCGTCTGCCCCAGCGCCGGCCCGACGGGGAAGGGGCGACGAAGCGCTTGCGCGGTGCCGCGGCAGCCGTAGGCGACCGCCATTCGCAAGACGCTGCGCATCAGCCGGTAGGTGGCGTCGACACCGTGGCTGCTGGCGTAGCGGCGGAACCGCACGATGTTGCGCTCCACCAGGCTCATCGCCTCGTCGAAGCGGCCGCGCGCGAGCAGGTTGAGGCTGGCCTCGTCATCGACCCGCGCCAACCAGAAGCCGACTTCGGCCTCGTCGCCGAGTTCGTCCTCGAGATCGTGTCGGTTCCGAGCCAGCCCCTGGAGCACCTGACGGGCCGCCGCGAAGTCGGCCGCGGCCGCGGCCAGTTCGCCGCGCCGCCTCCGCAACGTGCCGCGGCGAGCGAGGTAGCGCGTCTGCTCGGCCAGCAGTGCCTCCGAACGCTGCGCGAGCTCGACCGCCTCGTCGAGCGCCTCGAGCGCGCGATCGAAGTGCCCGAAACGCATGAGCACGTCGCCGCGCTGGAAAGCCAAGCGTGCGGCCACCAGATCGTCGCGCTCGCTGTTAGGCCCGAAATGGGTGATGGCCACCTGCAGATCGCCGCGGTCCTTGGCGAGCAGGCCGGCCCACATGCGGGCCTGCTCGCGCACGCGCCGCGTTTCGGCGATGACGTCTGCAGCCTTCGCGGCATCGCCCCCGATAGCGTCTTCGAGCGCGGCCTCGGACTCGGACAGGTGAGCGGCGACGTCCTGGTTCACCAGCCGCTCGGCCTCGGTCAGCGAGCCCCGCCAGCGGGCGATGCCGGCCCTGCCCAGGGCCGCCGCGGCCTTCAGGTGCGCTGCCCCCGGGGTGGGCAACGACGCCAGCAGCGTCTCGGCCTGGTCGAACTGGGCCCGTAGGACGAGCCCCTCGACGCGCTGCAAGGTCGTCCAGACCCGCAGGTCGACGTCATCCGCTCCCGACAGCACGCTGAAGGCATCGCGCGCGTCTTGGTGTTGGTAGCTGCCGCGGGCGACGTAGTGTCGGGCGACGCGGAGCGCCAGCTGCTGGAGCGCGGTCCCGTCGGGCAACTCCTTGGAGCCGGCCAACCAAATGCGGCGCACCAGCGATTGCTGCAGCCGATGGCGGTCCATCCAGGCGCACAGCGCCGGCCAGTTGCGGGCTTCGAAGCGATGGCTGAGGTAGCGCGTGGCAGGTTCGCCGGTCGGATCGCCGTGCGCAGCCTGGACGTAGCACTCGGCTGCGCGGTCGTGGAAGGCGCGGTAGGTGTCGGGGTCGTAGGCGGCGAGGCGCTCGCGCAGCGCGCGCGCCAGGTCGAGGGAGAAGCAGCGGTACGCTGGCTCGTCAGCCGGCACGCGGTCCAGGAAGGCGGCCTCGAGATCGCTCAGGTCAGCCTGCTGGCGTTCGAGCAGCGTCGCCAGCGTGCCGGCCGTGAAGCTCGGGAAGTCGGGCAGCGAGAGGACCGCGAGGCTGACGAGGAAGCCGTGGAGGTGTTCGTCGGCGCCCGTCTCGATCAACTGCGACAGGTGCGCCACCGATCGCTGGCTCGCTAGCTCGGGGGCGTGGACGCCGTCCGCGCGGGCCTCCGCCAGCAGCGTCAAGGTGCGCAGCTCGTCGAACGAACGTCCGGCCCGGCGGACGATGTCCTCGTGCTGCGCCGGCGCGGCGTTGGGAAGGCGTGCGCGCACGAAGCGGCGCGCCTCGGTGGTGCTGGGCGGCATCAGCTTCAGCGGTGCGTCGAACCGCCCCAGACGCTGCGCTGCCCGCACCGGCAAGTCGCTGAGCGACACGAACAAGGCGCAGGCGGGTAGGCGCGAGAGCGGTTCGAACAGCGACGACCAGAGCCACTCCGCGGCCGAGACGCGGGGTACGTCGGGTGTGTTCAAACGCAGGGCGGTATCGGCCAGGGAGTCTTGCCCGCCGAGCGAGTGCGACACGTGCAGCAGCAGCACTTGGCGTCCGTCGAAGCGGCGTGCCGCGTCCAGGACCAGGCGAGCGACGTTGGCCTGGGTGTCCGCCTGCACCGCGAAGGCGCTGGAGGAGCCGATCTCGACGAGCTTCGCCTCCAACAGTGTCAGCGGCACGCCGAGCGCCTTGCCCAGGCGCGCCAGTGCCGTGGCGAGGTCGTTGCCCACGAACTCGAGGCGCACGATGCGCTCGGCCGCCGGCGGGGGGGTTCGCAGTGCTTGTTCGATGTAATCGGCGAGCAGCGTCTTGCCCGATCCGTGCCGGCCGGTGACGACCACCTTGGGGTGGTCGCCGCTGCGGACGCTCATGACGAACGCGCGGTACACGCGTCGCTTCTCGCGGCCCAGCAGGTGCAGCACCTCGTGCTCGTTGCCGCTCCCGGGTGTGAGCAACGCCCGCAGCTCGGGCGCCTCCAGCGGCGGTCGCCCACCGTGCTGCCAGAGCTCGTCCAGGATGTCGAACAGGGCGCGCTTGTCGGGGAGCTTGCCCTTGTCCCGGTAGATGATGTTGCGCACGACGTTCGGGTTCGCGCCGCGCCGCTCCATCTGCGCCCGGAGCCAGTTGATGCTGCCGATCACGCCGTGCTCGTCGCGTTCGCTGGCGCTGACGCCGCGAACCAGCTCGAAGGCGGCGCGCCACAGGTTGGTCGACCCTTCGTTGTCGGCCGTAGGTGACATCGCGAGCATTCTACGTCGTTCATCGTAAGCGAGTACACAGTTCAGTTGGCGGCTCCTGGACGTGATCGAGCGGACGACGCCGGGGCCTGATCCAGGCTGCTAGACTCACGCTCATGAGCATCTTGGCCCCGGCCGCTCGTGTCCGCCGCCTCACGGCCGACGAAGCCTTGACGCTGTACGGGCGACCCTTGTTCGATCTCGCCGGCGCCGCGCACGAGGCCCGCGAGGCGCTCACCGACCCGAACGTGGTCACCTACCTGATCGATCGCAACATCAACTACTCCAACGTCTGCAACGTCGGCTGCGCCTTCTGCGGCTTCTACCGCACCCGGCGTCAGGACGACTCGTACACGCTCAGCTTCGAGGCGATCTCGGCGAAGGTACGTGAGCTCGAGGCCGTGGGCGGCACGCGCATCCTGATGCAGGGAGGCGTGAACCCGTATCTGCACTTCAGCTGGTACCTCGAGCTGCTGCAGCACCTTCACGACCAGCACCCGAGCATCCGGGTCGAAGCCTTCAGCCCGGAGGAGATCAAGGGGATGGCGAAGCTCACCGGCATGCGCACGGACGAGGTGCTGCGTGCGTTGCAGGCCGCGGGGCTGGACGGCCTCCCGGGCGGCGGTGGCGAGATGCTGGTCGACGACGTGCGCCACGCGCGCCACGTGTCGCCGGCGAGGATAAGCGCCGACGACTGGATCCGCATCATGGCTGAGGCGCAGGCCTTGGGCCTCTACACGACCGCGACGATGGTGATCGGCTTCGGCGAGACGCCCGCGCAGCGGGTGCAGAGCCTCCTACGCGTGCGCGAGCAGCAGGACCGGGCCCTGGCCGAGCACGGCAACGGCTTCTCCGCCTTCATCAGCTGGACCCTGCAGACAAAGGGCGTGCGGATCGAGGGGCGGGCGCCCGGCGCTGGCGCCTTCGAGTACCTGCAGAACGTCGCCGCGGCGCGTCTGATCCTCGACAACGTCGTCAACCACCAGGCGTCGTGGCCGACCATGGGCTACAAGGGGGCGCAGACGGCCCTGTTCGCTGGCTGCAACGACTTTGGCAGCACCATGCTGGAGGAGAACGTGGTGTCCCAAGCCGGGGCGCGCAACAGGGCCACGCCCGAGCGCGAACTCGTGCGTCAGATCGTCGACGCCGGCTTCGCGCCGCGGCAGCGCGACAGTCTCTACCAGATCGTGCGCGTGCCCGACGTCGAAGCCATGCTGGCGCCCGAGGCGCCCTCAGCTGCGGGTGCGCAGCAGGCCGACGCCGAGGCGGCGGCCGACGGCGCCTCCTCCGATCCCCCCGCCGCCGGCGCCCCCGCCGCCTGAGCGCTGTCGTGGCGCACGATGGCGTGCCGACTGCTGCTGGGGACGGCCGTGTCCCTGCGGGCGGCCTCGGTCGCGAGGTGTGGCCGGCGAACGTGGCGTACGGCGGCATCGGCGCCGCTCAGAGCGACGCCGCCGTGGCGGTGCAGCGGCGTCCGGACGGCGGCCGCACCGTGATCGCCTTGGATGCGCTGGCGCGCCTACGCGAGCGTTTCCCCGAGGCCGAGCTGCAACCTCGGCGCAGGGTGTTGGCGCCGCCGCCGGTGAACGCCCACACGCACCTCGATCTGAGCGACATGCCCTTCACGCCCGGGAGGTACGAGGACTTCGTCCGCGCAGTGATCGCGCACGGCCGCGCCGGACGGCGCGGCCTGGCGGCGGCCGAGCGGGGGCTCGCGTTGGTCCGAGCCAGCGGCGTCCGGGCCGTTGGCGACGTGGTCACCGACGAGGCCGTGATGGCGCGGCTGCTGGCCGAGCCGGATCTCGAGGGTGTCGCCTTCTGGGAGGTCATCGGACCTGACCCGGTTGAGGCCGAGCGCCTGCTGGGTGAGACCCGGGAGCGACTGCAGCGCTTCCTGGCCTGGCAGCGACCCGGTGGCATGCGGGTGGGGCTCGCGCCGCACGCGCCCCACACCGTCAGCGCCCCGTTGCTGCGTGGGCTGGCGGGGCTGGCGCGCGAAGGGCGCCTGCCGTTGCAGCTGCACGTGGCCGAGTCGGCCGGCGAGACCGAGCTGCACCGCTCTGGTTCGGGACCGCTGCGGCGTGCGCTGGGGGCCTGGTTGCCGGACTGGCGCCCGTCGGGCGCGAGCCCGGTGCGCTACCTCGCCGATCTGGGCGTGCTGGCGGCGCAGCCGAGCCTGGTGCACATGGTCGAGGTGGACGAGGACGACGTGCGCCTGGTCGCTCGCGCCGGTTGCGTGGTGGTGCACTGCCCGCGCTCCAACGGCGCGCTTGGGAGCCAGGTCTTCCCATGGGCCCTGTACGCCCGCCACGGCGTGAGCGTGGCGCTCGGGACCGACTCGCTCGGGTCGAGCCCCGACGTGTCGGTGGTGCGCGAGTGGGAGGCGGCCCGGGCGCTTCACGGCGCCGCTGCCAGCCCCGCGCAGCTGGTGTGGTCGGCGGTGAAGGGCGGCGCGCGTGCGCTCGGCTTGCGGCCGCCGACGGTCAGGCGCGGGGATCCCTTCGGCCTGCTGCTCGGCTGGAGCGAGCCTGTACACTAAGCGACGGCCGCCCCGGCACGCGAGCGTGTACCATCGGGGGGTATGCCCGCCGAGCGCGGCGGGCCCGGGCGTCGCGCCAGCGGACGTCCGGAAGCCAGGAGGCATCATGGCCGAACAACCCATCACGTTCAACGACGGCGACTTCCGCGACCAGATCAAGGACGGGCTCGTCCTGGTCGATTTCTGGGCGCCGTGGTGCGGACCCTGCCGCATGGTCGGACCGATCATCGAGGAACTCGCCAAGGACTACTCGGGCAAGGTCAAGGTCGGCAAGCTGAACGTCGACGACAACCAGAGCGCCGCGATGGCGTACCGAGTGATGAGCATCCCCACGGTCATCCTGTTCAAGGACGGCCAGCCGGTCGAGACCATCGTCGGCGCCGTGCCCAAGGGCGCGTACCAGCAGAAGCTCGACAAGCACGTCACGGCCGCGGCCAACTGACCCGTCGGTCGGTCGGGCGCGCTCCAGCGAGGGCAGGCGCGCACGAACCTAGGCGCGCACGAACCTAGGCACGCACGAACGCAGGCACGCACGAACGCAGGCACCCCCCGGGTTCTTCGGCCCGGGGGGTGCGCATGTGCTCGAGCGGGTGTCGCGCCGCGGCGTCAGCCGTCGGCGTGCGTCATCGATGCGCGCAGACGAGGTGCGCCGCGTCTCGCTCGTGCGCCGCGTCTCGCTCGTGCGCCGCGTCTCTCGGCCTCACCGCAGCGGCAGCGTCACCGTGGTGCGCCGCACGCCGTCCTCCACCACCGTGATCGAGGTGGCCAGGCCGGTGCGTTCGGCGATCGCATCCAGCGTATCGGTGACGACGTCGAGCATCGCCACGAGCTCGGCGAAGGGGGGCACGTCCAGCGCCTCGGCAGGCACCTCGTCGAGTGGGTCCTCGGCCGGCGTATCCGGCGCGGTGTCGGCCACACCCATGATCTCGGCGTTGAGCTCGATGGCGCCAACGTCGGAGCCGCCCCAGCTGCTCGCGATGACGGCGTAGCGGACCCCAGACTCGACCGAGAACACCAGCTCGGAGCGGTTCGTGTCGGGGGCGTCGTCGTTGTCAGCGATGATCGCTCCAGCGCCCACGTCGTAGAGGTAGAGGTAGGTGTCCATGTTCCACGAGCGTGTCGGGTCGAGCATCTCGATCGACACGTCCATGCCTTCGGCCAATCCCTCGAGCGTGAACACCAGTCCCAGGTCGCCGTTCGGGAGCACGTCCTCGATCGCGATCACGCCCGTGTAGCTGCCCGGTACGGAGAGTGGCTGCGAGGGCACCTCGTCGAGCAGGGTACTGCCGTAGCGCCCGGCCGAGCGCCACAGGCCGGACGGTCCGGCCGTGCCCGACGGGTCGTCGGCCCAGGGATCGCCCCACGGGTCGGCGCCCATGCCCCAGGGATCGGCCAGCGCTTCTTCCATCGCCAGGCTGAGGGCGGTCGCGACCGGGGCAGCCAGCACGTCGCTGACCCGTGCCACCGCGCGCAGCTGCCGGGTCACGTCGAACACGGCGTAGGTCGGCGCTTCTACCGGCACGGCCGCCAGCGCGCCACCCAGGACCTGGTCGGCGTGCACGTCGGGTGCACCGAGGTGCACGTCGATGGCAGCCTCCATGGCTCGGGCGGGCACCGTGACGACGAGGTGGTCACCGAAGACGGCCAGGCCCACGTCGGTGAACGGTCCGATGCGCCAGCGTTCGTAGTCGACGTCGCGGTAGGAGACGTCGCGCGCTGCCAGCAGGCCGCCCTCGGGCAGGGGCGACCTGGGGCCGGGGCCGAACGGGCCGGTCATCGCGCCGAACTCGTACAAGAGCTCTTCGAGCAGGAAGTCCAGCGAGCCGAACGCGTCGCGCCAGGCGGTGATCGCCGCGCGCGCCGCCGGCTCGTCGCTCACCGCCACGGTGGTGACGCTGCCGGGACCGACGAGCCAGCCGGCCAGGTCGGTGCCGCGCACGTCGAGGTTGGCGCTGTGCCAGCGGTGCCCGATCCAGTCGAGCAGGTGGGCGTCGAGGTCGAGGCCGGTCAGCATGCCCACCAGCATGCGGACGTCGAGCGACTCGCCCATGAGCGGCTCGAGCCGCATCAACCACGTGTCGAGCCAGCCCACGATGCCGTGCAGGTCAACGTACTGCCCGCTCACGCCGACGGCGCCGGCGGGCAGGAGGCGGCTCGGTCCAACGCCGCACTCGTCGCAGGCGATCAGCGCCGCGAGCTGCGGGTCGCCGGCGGTGGGATCGGGGAGCGCCAGCCCGTCGAGCCGCAAGCCGTCGGGCTCGAGCGTGATGCGTCCTGCCAGGCCGCCCACGCTGGCCAGCGTTTCGAGCACCCCCTCGAGCAGGACTTCCTCCTCCGGACCCATCGGGAACGCGCCGGTCAGGGCGCGGAGCCCCGCGGCCAGCGCGCCGAGGTCGAGCGTGACGCCCAGACCGCCGTCCATGATCGCGTTGGCGGCGCTCCCGATGGCGGTGTCGAGATGCGACGGCTCGTCGCCGCCGCGGGCCAGCCGCACGGCGCCGCGTAGCAGGTCGGGGTCGGTGGCAACCGCGAAGGTGTCGTCGAAGCGCGCCACCACCAAGGGCAGCTCGGTGCCGTCGAACAGGACGTGCAGCTCGACGTCGTCCTGTTGCAGTGGCGGCCCCTCCGCCACGCAGCCGATGAGCACGTCCTGCAGCGTCGCGGCGTAGACCGGATCGGCCGGGCGCATGGCGGCGATGACGGCCGGGAACGGGTTGAAGGGCGACAGGCTCACCGCCAGCACCCCAGGACCGAACAGGCCCGCGGCCGCGTCATCGTCCCATACCGTCTCCAGCGGGGGACAGATGAACAGCAGCTCCTCGAGGATCCCGGCCACGATGTCCGTGTCTCCGTTGGCGAGATCGGCCATGTCGGCGCCGAACACGCGCAGCATGCGCTCGAACGTCTCGCGGGCGGCGTCCCCGCCGACCTCGGCGAAGGCCTCCTCGAGCACGGCCAGGTCGCCGCTGGTGGGACCGAGGTGGAAGGCGGCCACGGTGGTGTCGGGCAGGAGGCCCTCGAGCGGGACGGCCTGCGCCTGCGCCGCGCCGAGCAGCAGGGTCGCTGCCAGGAGCCAGGCACCGAGGCCCAGGCGTAGGAGGGAACGTGCGGATGGTTCACGGGTCCGTGCCATGCGATCTCCCTTCGATGAGCCGCGCCCCGAGCAGTGGGACGCCTCAACGAGCGCGTGTACGTCGGCCGTCGTTCAGTGTTCAGTGTGCCACGCCACGGACGCCGCGCGGTGTGACGAGCCAGGCAATCTCGAGCGCGGCGTCGGAGGTGAGCCGCAGCCGGTAGTCGTCGTCGTCGAAGGCCTCGACGGTGATGCGCGCACCGCGCGGCAGGTCGAGGTCGACCAGGACGTTGGTGGTGTAGACGCCGAGGCGCAGTCGCCCGAGCTCCATGAGGTGGTAGGCCTCGTAGGCCGCGCGCTCGGCCTCGCGCGCAGCGGGCGTGTCGAAGGCCGCCGCGCTGGGCGCGGGCTCGGGCGCAGATCCGCTGGGGGCGTCGAACGTCTGCGCCCTCGGCGCGCAGGCCGCCAGGACGAGGGAGATGAGCGCCACCAGCACGACGGCGGCGCGAACGTGCGAAGGCACGGTTGGCATGGGCTCAGCCTAGCAAGCCGGCGTCACGGCCGTGGGTCACTCAGCACCGCGGCCAGGCCGACGTGGACGACGTAGCGTTGCGCGCCGCGGGCGCGCTGGTACTTGAGCAGCAGGTCGAACAGCTCGCGCTGGAAAGCCTTCGCGTCGGTGTGGTCCAGCATGACCTGGTCGCGCCAGGCTGAGAGCGCGGCGGGCATGCTGGCATCGAGCATGGTGGCGTTGGCGTCGGGGGAGACCGCCGTCTGCACCTGCAAGCGGCCCCGGGCGTCGCGGTAGATGCGCGTGCCCCACGTGCCCATGGCCTCCATCCGGGCGCGCACCACGTTCCGGCGCAGGAGCCGCTCCCAGTACGCGTCGCGCTCGGCCAAGGCACTCTCGAGGCTGTCGGCGCCGCTCGCTTCGAAGGGCACGAAGAAGACGTCCGCACTGGCGCGATAGCGGCGCAGCGAGCGGCCGGCGCGGGGCAGCCTCTCGACGCACTGAAGCAGACCGAGCTGCTGCAAGCGTTGGACGCGCTTGAGCACCGTGTTGGGCCGTTCGCCGCGGAGCGTCGCGGCCTCGCTCACGCTGCGAGTAGCGCCCAGGAAGGGCTCGAGTTGGCGCAGGCTGGAGGGCCGCAGCAACCAACGCGCGGCGGCGGGGTCCCGCACCACCGTGAGCGTCGCGCGCGAGTGGCCGCTCGAGGCGTCGGGCCGGCTACGTGAATCCGTCCCTTCCATGTCACGTTCGAGCGTAGCAGACTGGTGGGGAGCGTGGTCGGCGGGAGCCGCCGACCCTAGGACCCAACGTCACGCCGCGGAGGAGACCATGCCACAGCGCACCCCCTTGAACAGCTTCGGCGCCCGCGCCACCTTCGACACCGGCAGCGGCCCCGCCTACTACTTCCGGCTCGCTGCGCTGCAGGAGCAGGGCCTGGGGGAGGTGGAGCGCCTGCCCTTCAGCGTCAAGGTCCTGCTCGAGAGCCTGCTGCGCAACGAGAACGGTTACGACGTCACGCGCGAGGACGTCGAGCGGCTGGCGGCGTACGACGCGGCCGCGCCGGCGCAGGTCGAACTCCCCTTCAAGCCTGCCCGGGTGGTGCTCCAGGACTTCACCGGCGTCCCGGCGGTGGTCGACCTGGCTGCCCTGCGAGCGGCCATGCAGCGTATGGGTGGCGACCCGAAGCTCATCAACCCGCTCGTGCCGGTCGACCTGGTGATCGACCACAGCGTGCAGGTCGACGAGTACGACAGCCCCCTGGCGCTGGCCAACAACGCCACCATCGAGTTCGAGCGCAACCGCGAGCGCTACGAGTTCCTGCGCTGGGGCCAGGCCGCCTTCGACAACTTCTCGGTGGTGCCCCCCGCCTCGGGCATCGTGCACCAGGTCAACCTCGAGTACCTGTCGAAGGGCGTGCTGCACGCGCCACACGGCGAGCACGAGGTGGTCTACCCCGACTCGCTGGTCGGCACCGACAGCCACACCACCATGATCAACGGCCTCGGCGTGGTCGGCTGGGGCGTCGGCGGCATCGAGGCCGAGGCCGTCATGCTGGGCCAACCGATCTACATGCTCACGCCCGCAGTGGTCGGCTTCAAGCTGACGGGCCGGCTGCCGGAGGGCTCCACCGCCACCGACCTCGCGCTCGTCGTCACGCAGATCCTGCGCAAGCACGGCGTGGTGGGCAAGTTCGTGGAGTTCTACGGCGACGGGCTCTCCGCCATGACGTTGCCCGACCGCGCGACCATCGCCAACATGGCGCCCGAGTACGGCGCCACCATGGGCTTCTTCCCGACGGATGACGAGACCCTGCGCTACCTGCGTCAGACCGGGCGCCTGCCGGACGAGGTGGAACTGGTCGAGCGCTACGCCAAGGCCAACGGGCTGTTCCGGACCGACGGGATGCCCGATCCCGCGTTCCAGGAGACGCTCGAGCTCGACCTCTCGACCGTGCAGCCCAGCCTGGCCGGCCCCAAGCGGCCGCAGGACCGCGTGTTGCTCAGCGACATGCGCCCGACGTGGCACGAGGCGCTAGCGGCGGCGCCGGAGAAGCGCGGCTTCGGTCTCGACGAGGCCGGGCGCGAGCGCACCGCCGACCTCGAGTACAAGGGCCAGGAGCACACGCTGCGCCACGGCGACGTGGTGATCGCGGCCATCACCTCCTGCACCAACACCAGCAACCCGAGCGTGATGCTGGCGGCTGGGATGGTGGCCAAGAAGGCCGCCGAGCGCGGCCTCAAGGCCAAGCCGTGGGTCAAGACCTCGTTGGCGCCCGGCTCGCGCGTGGTGACGGAGTACCTGAACGACGCCGGGCTCACGCCCTACCTGGAGGAGGTCGGCTTCTACACCGTCGGGTACGGCTGCACCACCTGCATCGGCAACTCGGGCCCGCTGCCCGAGCCCGTGGTCGAGGCGATCCAGGGCGCTGACCTGGTGGTCGCCTCGGTGCTCTCCGGCAACCGCAACTTCGAGGGGCG
>PXAU01000212.1 GCA_003567075.1 Trueperaceae bacterium | reverse complement strand
TAGGCGCAGCCCATGCGCGCCACCAGGTAGGCGTCCTCGCCGTAGGTCTCCTCCACGCGCCCCCAGCGCGGGTCGCGGGTGATGTCGAGCACCGGCGCGAGCGCGTGGTGGGCGCCGACCGAACGCATCTGCCGGCGGATGACGCGCGCCATCGCCTCGATCAGCGCGGGGTCCCAGGTGGCGGCCTGCCCGATGGCCTGCGGGAAGCAGGTGGCGTCACGCGCCATGTAGCCCGCGCACGACTCTTCGTGCACGATGGCCGGGATGCCCAGCCGGGTGTGATCGCGCAGGTGGCGCTGAACCTGGTTCGCGAGGGCAGCGCTCTCGGCGGGCCGTAAACCGGTCGCGGCGGCCAGCCGCGTGACGTGGCCGATGCCGTGCGCAAGGTGCTCGGCCGAGCGATCGCGACTGAAGGCGCCGCCTTCGAGCAGGTCGGTGATCCAGACGCCGCCGAGTTGCGCTAGCTTCTCGGCGAGGGTCATGCGAGCGAGCAGGTCGTCGACGCGCTCGCTGATCGCACGTCCGGCGTCGCGGTACGGTTCTGTGAGCATGCAGACTCCCATCGGTCACTGGGCGCATGCCGCTCGCACCGCGCTACCCCGTGACGACTCGAACGATCCCTTCGGCCTACCCCTTGACCGAGCCCGCCACCAGGCCCTCGATCACCTGCTTGGAGGCGAACACGAAGATGATGAGTAGTGGTAGCACTGCCAGCGACGTACCGGTCAGCACCGCCCCCCAGTCGGTCTGAATCTGGCCCTGCAGGGTGCGAAGCGCTACAGGAATGGTGTAGTTCTCACGCGAGTTGAGCACCACCAGCGGGCCGAGGAAGTTGTTCCACTGACCGATGAAGGTCAGCATTCCCAGCGTTGCGAGGCCGGGGCGGATGATCGGGAGGGCGATGTTCCAGTAGAGCCGGAACTCGCTCGCGCCGTCGATCCGTCCGGCGTCCATCAGCTCGCGCGGCATGCTCGAGGCGACGTACTGGCGCATGAGGAAGATGCCGAAGGCACCGGCCATACCAGGAACCCAGATGGCGCGCGGCGTGTCGAGCCAACCGAGGAACTGGATGATCAGGTAGTAGGGGATGATGCCCAGCAGTGGTGGGATCATCAGCGAGCCGATGACGAAGGCGAAGAGAAAGCGCTTGAAGCGGAAGTCGTACATCGCGAAGGCGAAGCCTGCCAGGCTGGCGAAGAACATCGTCGTGATGGTCGCCATGAGCGCGATGTAGAAGCTGTTCCAGATGTTGCGCAGGAACGGCAGGCGTGCCAGCAGCGCGTTGTAGTTGCGCTCCAGGAACTCGCCGAACCACAGGGGCGGAGGCGCCGAGAAGATCGTCGACTGCGAGTGCGACGAGAGCACGAACATCCAGTAGAAGGGGAACAGCGTCAGCAGGGCGAGCGCGATCAGGCCGAGGTAGAGGAAGAACTGTCCGACTGGGCTGCGCCCCGTGCGTTCGTTGCGCCGGGCGGTCCGAGGGGTTGAGGCGGTCATGCGCATCAGTCCCTCGTTTCCAGGCCGGATCGGCCGAAGAAGTAGAAGTGGATGACCGTCAACGTGCCGATGAGCAGGAAGAGCAACCACGAGATCGCGGCAGCCGTCCCCATCTCGAGCCACTCGAAGCCGGTGCGGTAGAGGTACATCGCCACCGTCATGCCCGCTTGACTCGTGCCGCCTGTGCCGTCCGTGAGGATGAAGGGCTGGTCGAAGAGTTGGAGGTTCCCGATGATCGTGAAGGTGACGGCGAAGAAGATCATGGGGCGCAGCAGGGGCAGGGGGATGTGGAAGAAGCTCTGGCGTCCGCTGGCACCGTCGATCTGGGCGGCCTCGTAGTAGTCCTTCGGGATGGTGGCCAAGCCGGCCGCGTAGAGCACCACGTTGAAGCCGAAGAACTGCCACCACACGAGGAGCGAGATGGCAGGCTTGATGTTGGGCGCGCGCCCGAGCCAGTTCACTGGCAGGCTGTCAGCCAGACCACCGAAGAGCCAGGCGCTCCAGGGTGCGGTGGCGAGGTACTGCAGCGTCTGGTTGAGGATGCCGAACTGGGTGCCGAAGATCGTCTGGAACACCAGCGCGATAGCCACCGCCGAGGTGATGTAGGGCAGGAAGTACGCGGCGGTGAGGGGGTGGCGGAAGCTCTGGATGCCACGTGACAGCGCGAACGCGAGCGGGATCGCCACCAGGTGCTGTGGGATGCCGCTGGCGAAGGCGATCCAGAGCGTGTTCGTGATGGAGCGCCAGAACCAGGGGTCGCCCATCAGCCAGGTGTAGTTCTCCAGGCCGATGTAGCGCATCGTGCCGAGACCCTGGATCGGGTTCCACTCCTGAAGCGATAGGTACATCGAGAAGACGATCGGGAAGAGGCCGAAGATGGCGAACAAGATGAAGAACGGACTGATGAACACGAAGGGGGCAAAGCGCCGCTGGAGCTTGTCGAAGCGCGTGCTCCAGCTGATCCGCGGAAGTGAGACTGGCGGTGGTGGTGAGGTCGTGGTTCTGGCCATGGTTGGACCTCGTTCCGTGGGGAACGCGCCGCGCGCGTTCCCCACGGTTCGCGAGAGGCGTCAGGTCAGCGGCGGATGCGCCGCTGGATCAACATCTGCGCTTCGTCGAGTGCAGCCTGAACGTCGCGGCCCTCGTTGAGGATCTCGCCCATGGCGGAGCCGAAGATCTCCTCGGCGATCATGTCGCCCGGGAAGGTGGCAACGCCCGGGATCCGGTTGGCGATGTCGGCCCACAGCATTCGCGCTTGCTGTCCGGCGAGGAACTCGAGCTCCTCTTCGAACATGGGGTCGTCGTAGGTGACCGGCATGGCGGGGAAGGCGTTGATGGTGCGGAAGGCCTTGAGCTGGATCTCGGGGTTGGTCGTCAGGAAGAGGACCAGGTCCCACGCCGCATCGAGCTTCGCTTCGTCTGTCTGGGTGGGGATGCCGTAGAACGAGCCGCCCCAGCTCACGAGCATTTCACCCGGCGTGTTCGAGGCGCCCCACAGGCCGCTGGTCTCGGGGGCCATCCAGGTCTGCAGGTGACCGCCGAGCCAGGCGCCCGAGATCTCGACCGCGGTCGTGCCCTGCCGGAAGGCTTCGTACCACTCGTTCGACCAGGCGCCGATCTGGGCGTCCATGCCCTCTTCGCGGACGATCTGGGCGATGCGAGCGGCCTCGAGGAAGCGCTCGCTGTTGAGCTGCGGGGTGCCATCGGCGGCGAAGTAGATGCCGTCGCCGGCAGGGACGTTGGAGCGGATCAGGCCTTCGGCGATCGAGCCCGCGTCCGCGACGAGGAACACGCCGTGCCCCAGCAGCTCGCGGCCGTAGTCGAGGAAGCTGTCCATGCTCTCGATGACCTGGTCGATCGTCCAACCGCTCGCCTCGAGGTGGTCGCGCCGGTAGTACAAGGTGCCCGGGGCGATGTCGGTGGGCATGGCGATCTGGCGGCCGTCGGCCGTGCGGCCTTGCGCCCAGGCGTAATCGACGAAGTCGTCGGCGAACCGGTCGGCCTCGAAGGGGGCTTCGCTCAGGTCGCGCAGGCCGCCCTCGGCCACGAAGCGGGCGATGTACCCGATCTCGATGGCGACGACGTCGGCGGCACCGGAGCCGGTGGCGAGGTTGGTCACGAGCAGGTCGTGATGGTCGCCGAACCCGAGGGTGCGAATCTCGACGGTGACGTCGGGATGGAGCGCGTTGAACTGCGGCAGTACGAGTTCGACGTGCTCGTTCAGCGGCTCGAACAGGCCGAGGGTCAGCGTCGTCTGGGCGAGGGCCGCGCCGGCGAGCAGGCTGGCGGCGAGGGCAAGGGCGAGGATCTTCTTCATGCGTTCCCCTTTCGGGAGGGAGAGGCGGCAAGGCTAGAGGGCGGCTACGGAGTCACGTTCCACAAGCACGGGGTCGAACCGACGCGTCACCTCCTTCTGCTCGTCGACGCCGAGCGCTGCGAGGGCGAGCCTGGCCGCAGCCTGGCCCATCTCGGCGAAGGGTTGGCGCACCGTGGTGAGGGCGGGGTAGAGGTAGTGCGCGATGATCAGGTCGTCGAAACCGACGAGCGAGATGTCTTCGGGTACGCGTCGACCGGCGTCGCGCAGGGCCTTGAGGGCGCCAGCGGCGGATTGGTCGTTGGCGGCGAACACGGCGGTGAAGCCGGCATCGCGCTGGAGCAGAAGCTGCATGGCTCGGTAGCCGCCCTCCTCGACGAAGTCACCTTCGGCGACGAGCGCTTCCTCGAAGGGCAGGCCCTGCTCGGCCAGCGCGTAGCGGTAGCCGGCGCAGCGATCGCTGCCGTCGGCCAGGTGCATCAGGCCTGTCACGTGGGCGATGCGTCGGTGCCCGCGCTCCAGCAGGTGCCGTGTCGCGAGCGCGCCACCTTCGACGTTGTCGAGGTAGACGCAGCGCTCTGCGACCGCGGGGATGTGGCGCCCGATGACGATCACGGGGAGGTCGCTGTCGCGAACCCACGCCGCAAGATCGTCGTCGGGGGTGACGTCGGCTTGCACGATGAGCGCGTCGGTGCGGCGCTCGGAGAGGAACTCGAAGGCGCCTCGCTCGGCGTCCTCGCGGGCGTGGCCGCTGGCCACCACCATCTGGAGCCCGCACTCCTCGGTCACGGTCTCGATACCGCGGATGATCTCGCCGTAGACGGTGCTGGAGAGCTCGCTCACCATCGCGCCGATGGCGTACGAGCGGTTGGTGGCCAGGCTGCGGGCGAAGGTGTTGGGTTGGTAGCCGAGCTGCTCGATGGCTGCGAGCACGGCGGCCCGTTTGGTGGGGCTGACCACGGCGCTCCCCGTTAGCACGCGTGAGACCGTCGCTTGCGATACTTTCGCGAGTTGCGACACGTCACGGATGGTCGGCATGGACTCGACTCTCTGAAAGCGCTTTCAAGATTGTAGACGATGATGTCGCCATGTGTCAAGAGCTCGCAGAAAGCGCGTTCAGGACAATAATCCGCGCGTATCCCGCGAAGTGCCGGTCGTCACGCGTGCGCCCCGCACCTGCAGCGGCACGCGGTCGCTTCAGCGCGCACCAAGCGTTGATCGGTGAAGCGATGGGCGCGAGGCCGGAGCGATCATTGACGACACGCGGGCGGCATGCTAGCCTCGATGTAACCGCTTACATTCTCGGTTGCGACGCCGCCTCCCTTTCGACCCGACCGCGATGCCCGAGAGCGTGCAGCGGGGACGAGAGCGAGGGAGGCATGCCCACCATCAAGGACGTGTCGCGCTTGGCCGGCGTCTCGACCGCCACCGTCTCGCGCGTCCTCAACGGTACG
>PXAU01000049.1 GCA_003567075.1 Trueperaceae bacterium | reverse complement strand
GGCTCGGGAACACCGGCTCGTCCCAGGCCGTGCCGCCGATCAGTCGCACGTCGCGAAGGTAGACGTCGCGCAGGTCCATGGTCACGATCGGCCCGGCGATCGCACCCGACGAGGCGTAGCGGCCGCCGCGGGCGAGGAGCTTCAGGAGGCGTCCGAAGCCGTCGCCGGCAACGTTGTCGATGACGACATCGACACTCGCTTCACCGAGCTCGGCGACGAGGTCGCTCCCTCGAGCGACGATCCGGTCGACCCCGAGCGCCTTGACGGCCTCGGTCTTGGGCCGCCCGACGACCGCCGTCACGTGCGCGCCGCGCCGCCTCGCCAGCTGAACGGCCGCCGACCCCACGCCGCCCGACGCGCCCGTCACCAGCACGCGATCGCCAGCGCCGACCTCGCTGCGCCCGAGCAGGTTCTCGGCCGTCCCGTAGGAGCAGGGAATGGTCGCGAGCTCGACGTCACTCCAGTCGCACGCGACCTCGAACGCCTCGCTGGCCGGAACGCACACGTACTGCGCGAAGGCGCCGTCGAAGTCCGATCCCAACCACACGTTGTCCAGCGAGCCGAATCCCTGCGTGCGCATGCAGGCGCGCACCAGCACCCGCGCGCCGAGCGCCGGACGCGCAACGTCGCCGGCGCGCACCACCACCTCGCCGCAGCAGTCGGTCCCCTGGATGAACGGGAACGGCGTGCGCCTGTCCCAGCCGCCGTCCTCCAGGTCCGCGCCCGACGTCGCAGCGAGCGCCTCCGTCCCACCCGACACCGACGAGGCGTACCAGCCGAGCCGGGTGTTGACGTCGGTGTTGTTCACGCCCGCCGCGAGCACCCTGAGCAGCACCTCGCCCGGCCCCGGTTCGGGGATCGGGACGTCGCGATAGTCGAGCCGGTCGTAACCACCGTGACCCGTGGTCACCACGGCCTTCATGGTTGGCCATCCTGGCTTCGGCTCCAGCCGCTTCAGGTCGTTGTCAGCCAAGAGGTTCATCGTTGGCGCCCCTACTCACACGCGCAGATCCTGCGCTCCTGTATCGACGTGCGGCGCCCAGAACGTCACGCTCTCGGCGATGTGGGGGATGACCTCGCGGTCATTCGGCTCCCGCTCGCGGAAGCTCAGTTCGAGGCAGATCTCGTTGTCCGCGCCTCCGCCGGCTCGGATCGCCTCGAGCAGCGGTGCAGGGTGGACGCGTCCCCGCGCGTTGAACGCCGCCGTGAAGGGCCGGTGCCCGCCCTTGTCCATCAGCGACTGCTTGACGTGGATGATCGGCGACGCGCTCGCGACCGCCCGCACCCAGGCGTAGGGGTCGTAGTCATCTGGGTTGGCGCTCGTGACGTCGCCGTGGTCGACGTCTGCCATCATCCGCATCGGCACCGCCATCTCCGCCGCGGTCAGGCGCTCCTGCAGCGCGAGGCAGGCGTCGATGGTCTCGCCGAACTCCCGGCCGATGCTCATCGGCTCCCAGAAGAGATAGTGCAACCCAGCGCCCCTGGCGTGCTCGGCGACCTCGGCCCACGCGTCGATGGCGGTGCGGACCCGCTCCTCGCGCCGCACCGGGTCATCGTGGTCGCGGTAGGTGAGGATCGCGAACGCCGTGCCGACCGACGCACCGCCCAGGTCCGCGATGATCTCGGCGTACGCCTTGAACCAGTCGACGTAGTAGCGGCGCACGTCGGCATCGGGATGGCCAAAGGCGTTGAGCCGACCGTAGGGCCCCGTCATCCCCGAGGTGATCCGCACTCCCGTCCGCTCACAGGCGGCACGCAGCTCACGCGTCAGGCGCCGGGTCACGTGGGCGGGCCAGCTCGGGTTGACGAACTCGTGCGTCAACTGGAGGTCGCGGACGCGCAGATGGCGGGCCACGGTTTCGATCAGGTCGCCTGGCTCGGCGAAGCGGTTGACCAGCGGGTTGGTGTTCAGAGAGAGCGTGAAGGGCATCGGCCTCCTCCGCACCAGGCACGGCATCGTGGACGTCGGCACGGGCGCCCCTAGTGTCGCACGGGGCCGGCCGCCAGGCATCGTGGTCGTCTGCGAGTCGTTGGGCCTCGGCCAGCGTCGCCCGCCTCAGCGATCGCTGCGGACGGCCGGGGGAAGAGCCCGCACGTCCTCCCGCCTCACACGCGAGCAGCGGCACCCGATCACGCCGGAGCCGCAACGGCCCGGTCGGCAACCCAGTCGTGCGCATCGTCGTCCCACGCTTCACGCCAGCGCCAACCAGCCTGCTCGAGCGCCTGCACCGTGTCCAACGCGACGTCATCCACCACCATCGACCCGTCCTCGGCCAGGTGCGCACCCGAGCGCTGGCGGGATCGTGTCTGCCGGCCCAGCCGTCGAACGAAGCATGTCGTGTGCCGTCCATCGGTGCAGCGTGCATCGCCCGGCGCACCGTGCCACGACCCACGCTAGCGGAGGCGCTCGCGCACCATCGACGCAGCGCGTGGTTCGACGCCGTGGTTCGTCCGGAACAGGCTCTCGGGATCGTACGTCGTCTTGAGGTCGACGAGCCGCTCGCGGTTCTGCCCGAAGAGCGCTTCCGACGCCACGCCCTCGTCGTCGGGAAAGCCAGGGAAGTTCAGGTAGATGCCCCCGCCGAAGCGCTGCATCCTCTTCAGCCAGGTGCGACCCCAGCGGAGGTTCTCCTCGTCCATGGCCGGGTCGTCCCAGTTCGCCTCGATGCCGAGCAGGTACGGTGCGCTCCGGGGCCCGAAGGCCGTGGCGCCTGGCTCGACCCGGCGAACGGCGCCGCCCATGGGCCACACGTCCACCGTCGACAACCGTGACGGCGCCTCCTCGGCGCTCTCGATGAGATCAGCGATCACCGCATCATCGAGGCCGTGGAGGTAGGTGGACGTCCAGTAGTAGCGCCGACCGTTCGGGTAGTCCTGGTCCAAGACGCGCTGCGCCTGGGTGTACGGCATCACGTCGCTTGCGTCGAGGAGCGACTCTCCGAATGCACGCAAGGGTTCCAGGGCCCGCCGACCGTCCTCCGGGTCGCCGGCGTACATGGCGGCGAGCATGACGTGCGGCGCATGGTGGAACGCCTCTGGGAAGCTCGGCTCGTCAGGCACCATGCCCAGGGCAGCGATCGAGCTGACCTCGTCGGGTGCGCGCTCCACGTAGTCGCGGTAGGCGCGCAGGATCTCGGTCGCCCGCTCCCTCGGGTACAGCACGAACGCGAACATCACATCCGGGCCGAGCGCGTGCAGTCGATACTCGAGCGCCGTGACCACCCCGAAGGCGCCGCCCCCACCGCGCAGCCCCCACAGCAGGTCGCTGTTCTCCGTCTCGCTGGCGCGCACGCGCTGACCGTCGGAGGTGACCACGTCCGCCGCGATCAGAGCGTCGCAGCTGAGGCCGTGCTTGTTGCGCAACCAACCGATGCCGCCCGAGAGCGTCAGGCCGGCGATCCCGGTTTCGGACACGACCCCCATCGGCACGGCGTAGCCGAAGGCTTGGGTCTCGTGATCGAGGTCGCCGATCGTCGCTCCGCCCTCGGCCCGTACGACGCGCCTCTCGGGATCGACGTGCACGCCGTTCATCTCGGACAGGTCGATGACGATTCCGTCGTCGATACTGGCCAGGCCGGCGACGTTGTGCCCGCCACCGCGCACGGCGACGGCGAGGCCATGCGTTCGCGCGAAGCGCACCGCGGCGATGACGTCGGCCGTGCCCTTGCAGCGAGCGATGAGCCTTGGGCGCTTGTCGATCATGCCATTCCAGAGCCGACGTGCGTCGTCGTAGCCGTCGCGCTGCGGTTGCAGCAGCCGGCCTCGCAGGCGGGCCTCGAAGGCCTCCACGGCGTCACGATCCAGACGAATCCCGGCGTTCGCGGCTAGCGTTCCGTGGTCGAGCTCGGTGATCAGCATCGGTCCTCCTCACGATCGCCGATGCGCGCATCGGCGTTCACCGTGACGATGCCAAGCGAGGCGCTACCACGCCCCTACCAACCCAGCGACACGTTCGAAGGGCACGCGATCGTGGCCACGCTGCTGAACGGGGGATCCGCCTGGTCCGTCCTGGCGCGCCTCGCGCGTCGCGGGTTCAGCGGTGGGATCGTGCACGACGCCGCCCGCGGCGTTCGCCGCAACGATTACAGTGCCGAACGGTTTGCGGCTACCGTGGGCGTTCAGCGCAACGAGGTGACGAACGCCAGCAGCGTCTCGGCGGCCTGGCGCTGCTGCTCCTCGCGGTCGATGCTCGCCACACCATCACCGGCTTGGGGTCCGTAGTTGCCGAAGCCGGCGTGGTTGCCGCCCTCGATCACCACCAGGTCGGTGCCGGGCGGCAAACGCGCCAGCGAGGCTTCGAAGCCCTCGGGCGGCGTGAGCCCGTTCTCGGTCCCGTAGGTCGATACTGCTCCGATCGCCAGCCCGGAGAGGTCGCTCGACTCGGCCGGGTACGAAGCCAGCAGCGCCAGACCCGCGACGGTTTCGGGGTTGGCCTTCACGAACTCCGAGGCCATCGCGCCGCCAAGAGAGTGCCCGGCGATGGTCCAGGGCTGCACCTCGGGGAACGCGCCGAACACGTCGCGCGCGCGGTTGATCCCGAACACGGCCAGTTCGAGCGGCATCGGCACCAGCACGGTGAGCACGCCACCGTCGGCGAGGCGCTGCATCAGCGGCGCGTACGCTTGCGCATCGACCAGACCACCGGGGTAGAACACCAGCCCGGCGATGGGCTCCTGGTCGGGCGCGAACACGTACCAGCCGCCCACGCGCTCGGCGCCCTGCGCCACCGCCACCGCTTCGGGGAAGGCGGCGTAGCGGGCCACGCGCGTCCAACCGTAGAAGGCAGCCGGCACCAGCACCACGAGCACGGCCAACGTCAGCCCGACGACCTTGATCACCCTGCGCATCGACACCTCGTCGCGCGGCGCACGCGCCGCGTCGGCGTGAGTCTACCGGTGGAAGCCGGTGCGGCACGGTGACGCCGGGCGCTGTCGAGCCGTCGTCGCGGCAGAGTGGGTGCTGGCCGCCGGTCACGCCGTAGAGGGCGGCGGTATGATTAAGGAATGCGAAGCATCGTGATCGCCCTGCTCCTCCTCGGCCTCGCCGCCTGCGTCCCCGTCGTCGACGGTGTCGGCGACGAACCCGTCATCCCCGGCGCGCGGGTCGCGTCGGCGCCCTTCGGGGACTTCACGACCGGCTACGAGGTGCTCGGCTCGGGCCCGCCCGTGGTCATGGTGCACGGCATCGGCGGCGGCTCCAGCGTGTTCCAGTACCGCCTCAACGCCCCCGCCGTGGCCGCCGCCGGCTACCGCGTCTACGCCCTCGACCTGCTCGGCTTCG
>PXAU01000133.1 GCA_003567075.1 Trueperaceae bacterium | reverse complement strand
CCGCGGCGCGCACCATGGTGCTGCCGTCGTCGAGGTCGACGAAGTCGGCCACCTCGTCCTCGTCGGTCTCGTCGTAGATCTCGCCGGTGATCTCCTCGATGATGTCCTCGAGCGTCACCACCCCGGCCGTGCCGCCGAACTCGTCGACCACCACCGCCATGTGGTTCTTGCGCAGGCGCATGTCGCGCATCATGGTCAGGATCGAGAGCGTCTCGGGCACGTACTGCGCCGGCTGCACCAGGTCGGCCACGCGCGCGCTGGTGAGCGCCTCGGACTCGCCGAGGTAGGGCAGCAGGTCGCGGGCGTAGGCGACGCCGCGCACGTCGTCGATCGACTCGCGGTAGACCGGCAGGCGGCTGTAGCCGTGCTCGGTGACCAGCGCCAGGAGCCCCTCGAGCGAGGCCTCCTCGGACACCGCGATCACGTCGACGCGCGGGGTCATCACCTCGCGTACGACGGTCTCCTCGAGCTCGATGACGCCCTTGATCATCGCCTGCTCGCTGGCTTCGATCACGCCGTGCTCCTCGGCGCTGCGGAGCATGAGCCGGAGTTCGTTCTCGGTGATGAGCGGGTCGTTGCTGCTCTCCAATCGGAGCAGCCGCAGCACCGTCGAGGTGAACCAGGCGAAGGCCCGACCCAGCGGGAACAGCACCACCGACATGGCGTACACGGGCCGGATGACGGCGCGCGAGTACCCCACCGGGTTGTGCACCGCGATCGACTTGGGGGTGATCTCGCCAACCACCAGCACCAGCAGCGTCATGACAGCGGTGGCGTAGGCGACCGCGGCGGCCTCGCTGAAGCCGACCTGGCGCGAGAGCTGGATGCTCATCTGCGTGACCAGCGCGGTGGCGGCGATGTTGACCAGGTTGTTGCCGATGAGCAAGGTGGTGATGAAGCGCGTCGGTTGCCGCCCGAGCAGGCCGAACAGCCCCTGCGGATCGTGGCCCTCCTCGCGCAGCTGGTGGATCTTCCACTCGCCCAGGGCGGTCAGTGCCGTCTCGGAGCCCGACATGGCGCCCGAGAGCAGCAGCAACCCCAGCAACAGGACCACCTGCCAGACGCCGACGCCGTCGGTCGGTGCGGCCTGGGCGAAAGCCCAGAAACTGAGGCTGGCGATCGCTGGGATCAGGAGGAGCACGTACCAGTGGTCGCGCCGTCGAGATCGACTCGGCGGTTCGGTGTCCTTCACCGCTCCGATGCTAGCACAGGCGTTCGCGACGCGCCCCCTTGGTATGGTCACGCTCGATGTACGTCGCGGTGGCGGGCACCATCGGAGCCGGCAAGTCGACCCTGACGCGCCTGCTGGCGCAGCGCTACCACCTGCGGCCGGTGTACGAGGCGGTGGACGAGAACCCCTACCTGGCCGACTTCTACGCCGACATGCGGCGCTGGGCCTTCCACTCGCAGATGTTCTTCCTCGCCGCACGCCTCGAGCAGCATCTGGCTCAGGTGAACCCGGCCGAGCGCATCGTCCAGGACCGCACCGTCGACGAGGACGCCAACGTGTTCGCGCGGGCGCTCTTCGAGGACCGGATGATCGACGAGCGCGACTTCGACGTCTACACCCGCACGTACCGTGCGGTGCGGCGCGCCTTGCGCCAGCCGGACCTGATGGTGTTCCTGCGCGCCAGCCTGCCGACCGTGAAGCAGCACATCGCCATGCGCGGCCGCGGCTTCGAGCAAGCGGTTCCGGACGCGTACCTGGCGAAGCTGGCAACGCTCTACGAGCGCTGGGCGGCGGCCTTCGACGCCGCGCCGCTGGTGGTGGTCGACGCCGACCGCTTCGACGTGGTGGCCAGCGCGAGCGACCGGGAACGTGTCTTCGAGCTGCTGGAGCGTAGCGGCCTGGCTGCGCCGGTGGTGCGGTGAAGGGCCCCGCTGCCGCGGCCCAACCGGGCTCGCTGCGCCCGTCCTGGCAGCCGCCTCGCTGGCGTCTGCCTGCCTTGCTACGCGAGGCGCTGGGCGAGGCCCCGCCGGGCCTTCCCGACGTGGCGGTGCGCGGCGTGGCGCAGGCGGTCGACCTGGTGCGACCCGGGAGCGTCTTCGTTGCCCGCGTCGGCGCCGTCGTCGACGGCCACGCCTTCGTGGCACGCGCGCTGGCGGCCGGCGCCGTGTGCGTGCTCGGCAGCCGCCGCGACCCGAGCGACCTGCCGCTGCGGGGTGTGCCGTACGTGCACGTGAGCGACGACCGCTGGGCCACCTCGAGCCTCGCCGCGACCTTCTTCGGTCATCCCTCGCGCGCGCTGCGCACCATCGGCGTGACCGGGACAGACGGCAAGACCACCACCTCCAGCCTGCTCCATCACCTGTTGCAAGGCCCAGTGCACGAGCCACAAGCGGCGCTCATCAGCAGCGCCACAGCGCGCGTCGGCCGGCGACTGGTGCGCTTCCCCGGACACTTCACCACGCCCGAAGCGCCTCAGGTGCACGGGCTGCTGGCACGCGCCGCGCGCGCCGGGGCCCGCTTCGCGGTGGTCGAGTCGAGCTCGCACGGCTTCGCGCTGCAGCGCCTCGAGCACGTGCACTACGACGTCGCGGCCTGGACCACCTTCACGCCCGAGCACCTCGACTTCCACAAGACCCTGGAGGCCTATCGCGAGGCCAAGCGCACGCTGCTTCGGCGCGCCTCGCTCTCCGTGCTGAACCGCGACGACCCGTCCTGGGAGGGCTTCGCCGAGGCTGCCCAGCGGTGGGTAAGCGTGGGCGAGCATCCGTCCGCCGAGGTGCGCGCCGAAGACGTCCAGGCGGGCCCGAGCGATCTGCGCTTCACGTTGCTGGCCGACGGCCAGCGTCACGCCTGCCGGCTGCCGCTGCCGGGCCGCTTCAACCTCGGCAACGCGCTGGTCGCGCTCGCCGCCGCCCAGCTCGCCAGCGGCCTGGGATGGTCGCTGCTGGTGGCGCGGCTGGAGCGTTTCCGTGGCGTCCCCGGCCGCATGCAGGTGGTGGCCCGGCGCCCCTACAGCGTGATCGTCGACTTCGCCCATACCGCACCGGCGCTGGCGAAAGCGCTGGCGGCAGTGGCGCCCGCCCGGGGCGGGCGCCGCATCGTGGTGATCGGCTCGGCGGGCGAGCGCGACCCCGGCAAGCGCGCGCCGCTCGGCCGTACCGCCGCGCTGCACGCCGACCTCGCCGTGTTCACGGAGGAGGATTACCGCAGCGAGGACCTCGGCGCGATCCTGGCGACCATGGCCGCAGGGGCGAGGGAGGCCGGCGCGAGCGAGGGCGAGCACTTCTGGCGCGTCCCGGAGCGGCGCCAGGCGATCGCCTTCGCCTTCTCCTTGGCGCGCCCCGGCGACGTGGTGCTGCTGTGCGGCAAGGGGCACGAGCAGAGCCTCGAGCGCGGTAGCGAGGCGTTGCCGTGGAACGAGGCGGCCGAGGCGCGCGCCGCGTTGCGTAGCATGGGGGCATGAGCCACTCCGGGCAGGTGAACCCGGTCGACGTGATCGTGGCGAAGCGCCGCGGCGAAGCGCACACGCGCGAGGTGCTGGCCGACTTCATCGGCGCCTCCATGCGCGGCGACGTCGCCGACTACCAGCTGGCTGCCTGGTTGATGGCGGTGGTGTGGCGCGGCATGCGCGACGACGAGACCGCGGCGCTCACCCAGGTGCTGGCCGACTCCGGCGAGCAGCTCGACCTGCGAGGGCTCCCGTACCCGGTCGACAAGCACTCTACCGGCGGCGTCGGCGACACCACCACGCTCGTGCTGGCGCCGCTGGCGGCGGCGCTCGGCGCGACGGTCGCGAAGCTCTCCGGCCGCGGCCTGGGGCACAGCGGCGGCACCATCGACAAGCTCGAGAGCATCCCCGGCTTCAGTGCTACGCTCGAGCGCGAGGCGTTCCTGCGGCAGGCGCGCGAGGTGGGGGTGGCGGTGAGCGGCCAGAGCGCCGGTCTGGCACCCGCCGACGGCGCACTCTACGCGCTGCGTGACGCCACCGGCACGGTCGAGTCGATCCCGCTCATCGCCAGCAGCATCATGAGCAAGAAGCTCGCGGGCGGCGCGAAGCACCTGGTGCTCGACGTCAAGGCCGGTCGCGGCGCGTTCATGAAGAGCGCAGCCGACGCCCGAGCGCTGGCCGAGGCGATGGTGCGCATCGGCCGTCATGCCGGCCTCACGGTGCGAGCGGTGCTCTCGCGCATGGACGAGCCGCTCGGCCGGGCCGTGGGCCACGCCCTCGAGGTGCGCGAGGCGCTCGCGGTGCTGCGCGGCGAGGCACGCGGTCCGCTGCGCGAGGTGGTGCTGGTGCTCACGCACGAGCTGCTGGCGTCGGCCGGGCTGGTGGACGACCGGAGCGAAGTGGAAGCGGCGCTGGACGACGGCCGCGCGCTCGAGCGCTTCGAGCGCTGGGTAGCGGCGCAGGGCGGCGACGTGGCGGCGCTGGACCGACTCGAGATCGCGCCGGACGAGGCGCACTGGCGCGCGAGCGCGAGCGGCACGGTCCGGCGCATCGACGCCGAGCGCGTAGGCCTGGCGGTGGCGCGCTTGGGCGGCGGCCGCACCAAGAAAGGTGACGCCGTCGACCTGGGCGTCGGGGCCGTGCTCCACGCCCGCGTGGGGGATGCGGTGCGCGCGGGCGAGCCGCTCGCGACACTGCACCATCGCGCCGGCCGCGGGCTCGAGGGCGCCCTTGCCGCACTCGACGGGGCGGCGGCGATCGGTGCACCGATCGCGACCGAGGGCGTCGTGATCGAGGTGCTGCGCTGAGCGCCCCTCCTACCCTACCCACGGAACCGGACGCGGCCGCGCTGCGGGCGTTCTGGCGCGCCTTCGTCGCCGCCAACCCCGAGCACGCCGGGCGGGAGCCCTTCGACGTGTTCGCCTTCGGCGACCACCCCGCCCTCGCCGATGCCTTGGCCGAGCTCGTTCGGCGCGGCGTGAAGCGGGGCACCACCACCTCGCTAGAGGCGATGCGCCGCGAGCTGGCAGCGTCACCCACGCCCGGCTCGCTGAGCGTCGTGCTGCGCGGCGACGGCACGCCGGTGTGCGTGATCGAGACGATCGAGACGTTCGTCACCACTTTCGACGGCGTCGACGAGCGCTTTGCCGCGGACGAGGGCGAGGGCGACGGCAGCCTGGCCTCTTGGCGCGAGGCGCACGAGACCTTCTTCCGGCGCGAGGGCGAGGCGCTCGGGTACGCCTTCACGCCCGCCATGGGCGTCGAGTGCGAGCGCTTCCGGCTGGTGTGGCCCGAGCCGCCGTGAGGTGCTTGCGAGGCGCGCTCGAGGCGCGCTTGCGGCGCGAGCAGGACATCGCGAGCACGACGCACACGAGCGCTCCAGAACGTTCTCGTCGCGTTGACACCACATGAGCCGCACGGCTATAGTCATGGGCGCTGACCGCACGTCGCCCTTGCGGG
>PXAU01000178.1 GCA_003567075.1 Trueperaceae bacterium | reverse complement strand
TCAGGCTCGTGCCCCACTCCTTGTTCATGCGCAGCTGCCGGTCGGCCGCGTAGGCGCGGAGCAGCGGGTGCCGGGGTGGGCCGGCGCTGAGCGGCCCGGTGGTGTTCACCACGGGGAAGTGCGCGTGCGAGTCGAGGACCGGGAAGGGACGGCCGGGATGCTCAGGCATGCGCGCTCCAGCTGGTCGACGGCGTCACGCAGCGTGCGGCTGGCGGTCCGGTGCCTTCGGCGTGGTGTCGGTATGCGGCGCTCGAGGGATTCCCCACCATGGCTCCAAGCGCAGGGCGCGGCGCGAACACGCGCCCTGGGGCTACAAGGTCGACGAACTGCCGGGCATGCTACGGTGCGCCCTCGCGGGCGTCAAGCGTTTGCGCCAGCCGACCTCGAGCTGGCCGCCACGACGGTCGTGCTGCTCGTGCTTCTGCGCGCGCAGGCCGCCTCGGCAGCGAGCACCGCGTGATCGATCCCTGGATGGAAGGCGCGCTCGGCGTGGCGCTCCTGCCAACCAGCCCTGGCCGCGACGTCGCGCACCGGGCCCTTCATGCCCGCCAGATGCACCTCCAGCCCTCGCTGGTCGAGTTCGGCCAGGAGCCTCTCGAGGCTCCCCAGGCCGACCGCGTCCACGTCGTTCACCGCCGACAGGTCGAGCACCAGCCCGCGCACCTCCTCGCGCTCGGCCAACGCGCGCTCGACCACGTCGCGCAGGTAGGTGGCGTTGGCGAAGTAGAGGCTGGCGTCGGGCCGCAGCACCACCAGGTGTGGCGCCGGCCGCGCCTCGGGGTAGCGCGAGAGGTTGCGCCACACCCCCAGTTGGTCGAGCCGGCCCATCACCGCCACGTGCGGGAAGGCGCTGCGCCACACGAACACCGCCAGCGAGAAGCCGACGCCGATCACGATCCCGGGCTCCACGCCGATCAGCAGCGTGGCGGCGAAAGTGACGCCCAAGGTGAGCGCGTCCGAGCGCCGCACCCGCCACAGGTGCGCGGGTTCGTGCGTGTCGATCAGGCCCGCCACCGCCACCATCACCAGCGCCGCCAGTGCCGCTTGCGGCAACTGCGCGAACAGGGGCGTGAGCGCCAGCAGCGTCAGCGCCACCAGCAACGCGGTCACGACGCTGGCGAGGCCGCTGCGGGCGCCGGCCTGGTGGTTGATCGCGCTGCGGGAGAAGCCGCCGGTGACGGGGAACGCCGCGAGCACGCCGGCGGCCAGGTTGGCCAGGCCCAAGCCGGCCAACTCTCGGTCGGCGTCGATGCGCTCACCGTCCTTCGCGGCCAAGGAGCGCGCCACCGCGACCGACTCCATGAAGCCGACGAAGGCGATGGTGAGCGCGGTCGGGAGCAGGTCGAGGACCGCCGCCAAGGGCGCCTCGGGTAAGCGCGGCAGCGGCAGCCCGGCCGGCACGGCGCCCACCGTGCGCACGCCGTGCTCGCCCAGGCCGAACCAGCCCACCAGCAGCGTCGCCAGCACCACGACCACCAGCGGCGTCGGGAAGCGCGGGTGCAGGTGCCGGCCCGCCAGCAGCAGCGCGATCGCGCCGAGCCCGAGCGCCAGCGTCGGGAGGTGCGCCTCGCCGATGCGGGTGAGCGCCTCGACCACCTGTCCGAGGGGGCGGCCGGCCTCGAGCGGCACGCCGACCAGGTGGCGCAGCTGCGACAGGCCGATGACGATGGCGGCTGCCGAGGTGAAGCCCGACACCACCGCGTGTGACAGGAACGCCACGATCACGCCGCCGCGCAGCAGCCCGAGCGCCAGTTGCAGCACGCCCACCATGAGCGCCAGCAGGCCCGCCAGGCCGATGAACTCGGCGCTGCCGGGCTCGGCCAGCGCGCCCACGCCGGCCAGCGTGAGCAGCGACATGATCGCCACGGGGCCCACCGCCAGGGCGCGCGAGGACCCTACCAACGCGTACGCCACGAGCGGCACGGTGGAGGCGTAGAGGCCCGCTACCGGCGGCATGCCGGCCAGCAGGGCGTAGGCCATGCCCTGCGGGACCAGCATCACGGCGACGGTGAGGCCGGCGACGAGGTCGGCGGGCAGGTCGGCGCGGCGGTAGCGCCGCAACCAAGGGGCGGGGGACAGCGGGAAGCGCATGCGGTGGTCCTGTCGCTATGGGAGTGGCGGGAACGGAGGCGGGCCGGCGCCTCGGGATGGCGCCGGCCCGATCAAGACGGCGTGCCTGCTCGACAGGTGCCTACCTGGCCCGCTGGCGTTGGGGATTGCGCATCAGCGCGAAGGACCGCGCGCCAGGGTTGGGGTGGCGCCTGCGGGGCAGCCGCGCGCGTCGGCTCAGGCGCCGGCGGCGGCGGGCTCGGGCGCGTCGTCCGCGCGCTCCGGCTCGTTCCCGGCCGCGACCCAGGCATCGAAGCTGCCCTCGAGCTCGCGCACGTCGTCCCAGCCCTTGGCGCGCAGGACGGCTGCGGCGACGGCGGCGCGGCCGCCGGCCTGGCAGTGCACCACGACCGGGCGGTCGGCGGGCACTTGCTCGCTGCGGTAGGCGACCCGGCTCACGTCGAGTTGCATCGCGCCCGGCAGGTGACCGGCGCGGTGCTCGTTGGCGTTGCGGACGTCCAGGAGCTGCGCCTCGGCCACGCTGTCGAGGGCGGCCGGCGCCACCGTCGGGACGGGGCCGGCGGTGAGACCCTCGAGGCTGGTGACGAAGCCGATCACGTTGTCGATGCCGGTCCAGCTGAGGCGGTCGCGCATCCACTCGGCCTGCGCTTCACTGCTGGCGAGCACCACGATGGGGCGCTCGTCGGCGTCGGGGTCGATCGCGAAGCTGCCGTAGGTGGCGAACTTCTTGCCTTCTGGCACGAACAGTGCGCCGGGGACGTGATCGGCGCGGTGGCGTTCGGCGTCGCGCGTGTCCAGCAGGATGAGGTCGTCGTTCACGCGGCCTTGCAGCTCGCTCGGCTCGAAGCGGCGCAGCGCAGGGCGCTCGCCCAGCAGCGCGGGCCCGGCCTTGTTGGTGCGCTTCATGCGGGCGAAGTACAGCGGTGCGTCGGGCTGGCCCTCGAGCAGCGAGGTGACGAAGCTCTCCTCGTCGCCGGCGGCGACCAGGGGGGCCCACCAGCTGGTGACGCGCTCGTAGCCGACGGTGGTCGAGGGCACCGCGCCCAAGGCCTTGCCGCAGGCGCTGCCGGCGCCGTGCCCGGGCCACACCTGGACGTAGTCCGGCAGCGTCAGGAAGTGGTCGCGCAGGCTGGCGAAGAGGCGCTTCGCGCCGTCGAAGCGGGTGTCGACGAAGCCGGCCGCTTCGTCGAGCAGGTCGGGCCGACCGACATCGCCGACGAAGACGAAGTCGCCCGTCAGGAAGAAACCGGGGTTCTCGGTGGTGGCGCCGTCGGTGACGAGGAACGAGAGGTGCTCCGGGGTATGGCCGGGCGTGTGGACGGCGGTGAGGCGGATGTTGCCCACCTTGATCTCGCTGCCGTGGTAGAGCTTGACGCCCTCGAAGCCGTACTTCCAGTCGGCATCGCCCTCGTCGGAGAGGTAGAGGGTGGCGCCGGTGCGCTCGGCCAGCTCGCGGCTGCCGGACTGGTAGTCGGCGTGGATGTGGGTCTCGGTGACGGCGGTGATGCGCAGCCCGTGGTGCTCGGCGGCGCGGATGAAGGTGTCGGCGTCGCGGCGCGCGTCGACGGCGATGGCTTCACCCGTGGCCTGGCAACCGATCAGGTAGCTGCCCTGGGCGAGGTCTTCGTCGTAGATGGGGTGGAACAGCATGGTCTCTCCCTTCGACACCTTGGAGCCTAATACCCCTCCTGGGTATACGTCAAGCTCCGGCGCGACGTGGCTACGCCAGGCCGCGCAGCATCCCGTGCCAGTACAACTGCGGCAGCACGTGGCGCTTGAGCAGGTACATGTCGAACCGCTCCTTGGTCTGGTCGACCGGGAAGCTCGGCGCGTACGTGTTGCCGTACGTGAACTCGGCCAGGACCAGCTTGCCCACATCGGTGAGCAGCGGGCACGAGGAGTAGCCGTCGTAGCTGCGTTCGAGCGGCGTGCCGGCGAGGAAGGAACGCAGGTTGGCCACCAGCACCGGTGCCTGCTTGCGCACGGCGGCCCCGGTCTTGGCCGTCGGCAGCGCTGCGGCGTCGCCTAGCGCGAACACGTTGGCGTAGCGCCGGTGCTGCAGCGTCTCGTGGTCGACGTCGGCGAAACCCGCATGCGGTCCCTCGGGCACGGCCAGCGCTGCGGTGGCCAGTGCCGCGGGCGGTCGCTGGGGCGGCGTGAGGTGCAGGAAGTCGTACGTCAGCTGCACGTCCTCGCCCGAGTCGACGTGGCGGAACGTCGCACGCCGAGCGACGGCGTCCACGGATCGCAGGTCGTGGCGGAAGCGCATGTCGATGCCGCGCTGCTGCACGACGTTTTCCAAGGTGGCGTTGATCTCGGGCACGCCCAGCATCACGGTGCCGGCGAAGGCGCCGATCACGTTCGTGCGCGCCGCCAAGCCGCGGCCGCGCCAGTAGGCGTCGGCAAGGTACATGATCTTCTGCGGCGCGCCGCCGCACTTCACCTGGCCGAGCGGGTTCGTGAACACGGCGGTGCCGCCTTGAAAGGCCTGCATCGCCGCCCACGTGCGGCGGGCGCCAGCCAGTGTGAAGACCGAACCCACGCAGGGCGAGGCGAGCGCCTCCTCGGCGCCCTCGACGAGTTCCCAGGCCAGGCGGATGCCCAGCGCCACGACGAGCGCGTCGTAGCGGAGTTCGCCGCCGCTCTCGAGCGTCACGCGGGCGGCCTCGGGGTCGATCGCGGCCACGCGGTCGCGGTGCCACCGGACGCCCTTGGGCACGATCCCGGCGGTGGGTCGAACGGTCGCCGCGGGGCCGACGACCCCGCGGCCCACCAGTGTCCACAGGGCTTGGTAGGCGTGGCTGTCGGACGGCTCGACCAGTCCTACGTCGAGGCTCGGGTCGGCGCGGCGCAGGCGAGCGGCGACCGTGATGCCGGCGCTCCCGCCCCCCAGGACGAGGACGCGGTGGTGGTGCGTGGATTGCGGCGTGGTGTGCATGGCGTGTTCTCCATGGGACAGGGGCGTCGTCAACGGCACGGCGCGGGCGCTGCCTGCAGCAGCGCGGGCGGCATGAGGGTAGCAGGTGGGGATGTTCGTGTGCTACTTGACTGTGTCCAGCGGTAGCGGGTACAAAATATCCCCTATGGATATTCTTCTCGATGCCATCCGGGGGCCATGGCCCTGGTACGTGGCCGGACCCCTCATCGGCCTGACGGTCCCGCTGCTGTTGTTCTTCGGCAACAAGCGCTTCGGCCTCTCCTCCAACCTCCGCCACGCGTGCGCAGCGCTGCCAAGCAAGAACCCCTTCTTCCAGTACGACTGGCGTCGCGAGGGCGGCTGGAACCTGCT